>NZ_JAUAOA010000008.1 GCF_030542965.1 Azotosporobacter soli | reverse complement strand
GAACTGATCGCTTTGGGCGGCACAATCGGCGTAGGTCTATTCATGGGTTCGGCAAGCACCATCAAGTGGGCAGGACCGTCGGTTCTTCTCGCCTATGCGTTAGCCGGCATGGTTATGTTCTTCGTTATGCGGATCATGGGCGAAATGCTGTTCCTCGAACCGGTCAC
The DNA here is from genome assembly GCF_030542965.1 of Azotosporobacter soli. NCBI lineage: Bacteria > Bacillati > Bacillota > Negativicutes > Selenomonadales > Sporomusaceae > Azotosporobacter > Azotosporobacter soli. The sequence goes on along the minus strand of NZ_JAUAOA010000008.1, from coordinate 141,277 downwards.
CGGTTCCTTCGCCACCTATGCGCATAAATACATTCATCCGTTGGTCGGTTATCTGACCGCCTGGTGTTACTGGTTCCTCTGGGTCACCGTCGGCATGGCCGAGGTCACCGCAATCGGCATTTATTGTAATTATTGGTTTCCGGACGTCGCACAGTGGATTCCTGCACTCGCAGGCGTTGCGATCGTCGCTGCGGCCAACATGGCAGCAGTTAAATACTACGGCGAATTCGAATTCTGGTTTGCACTCATTAAAGTAGCGGCCATCATCACAATGCTGGTCATCGGCGTTGGCATCATCGCTTTCGGTATCGGCAACGGCGGCGTGCCGATGGGCATCGGCAACCTCTTTAATCACGGCGGTTTCTTCCCGGGCGGTCTCGAAGGCTTCCTCTTCGCACTCTGTTTAGTTACCGCGGCGTACCAAGGCGTTGAACTCGTCGGCATCACGGCCGGCGAAGCCGAAGATCCGAAAAACACGCTGCGCAAAGCAACGAAAAACATCATCTGGCGTATCCTGATTTTCTACATCGGCGCGATCTTCGTTATCCTGTCCATCTATCCCTGGAATCAAATCGGCACCATCGGCAGCCCGTTCGTTATGACCTTTGCCAAAGTCGGCATCGTAGCCGCTGCCGGCATCATCAACTTCGTTGTTTTAACCGCGGCCATGTCCGGCTGTAACAGCGGCATCTACAGCGCGGGCCGCATGCTCTACACGCTGGCGCAAAACGGCCAGGCGCCGAAATTCTTCGGCAAAGTATCCGAAAGCGGCGTACCGTCGAACAGCATCATGACCACAATCGGCTGTCTGCTGCTTGGCGTATTCTTCAACTTTATCGCACCGGATTCCAAACTGTTCATCTATATCTACAGCGCCAGCATCCTGCCTGGCATGATTCCCTGGTTTGTCTTGGCGATTGCGCAACTGAGCTTCCGCAAGAAATGGGCGGCTGAAATGCCGAATCATCCTTTCAAATCGCCGCTCTATCCGATCAGTAACTATTTCACGATTGTGTTCCTCTGCTGCGTACTGGTCGGCATGTGGTTCAACTCCGATACGCAGGTATCACTGATCGTCGGCGCAGTGTTCTGCGCGATCGTCATTGCCAGCTATTACATCTTTGGCATGGGCAAACGTCAGACGCTGCATGACGCGGATGAAAAAAAAGCAGTGAACCAATAATTATTGATCAACCCTATCAAGAATGACTATATCAATCGGCAACAAGGGAGAACATTATGAACGCAGACAGTATGAATCAGGAAGTTAAGCGCGGTCTGAAAAACCGCCACATTCAAATGATTGCTTTAGGCGGCGCAATCGGGACCGGACTCTTTTACGGCTCAGCCGGCGTGGTCAAAATCGCCGGTCCCGCGATTACCTTATCTTATCTGCTCGGCGGCGCAATTATCTTTTTCATCATGCGCGCACTAGGCGAAATGGCGGTTGATCAGCCCGTCTCCGGTTCCTTCAGCCAGTACGCTTACCAGTATTGGGGCGAATTACCCGGTTTCATTGCCGGTTGGAATTATTGGTTCAATTATGTCGTCGTCGGCATGGCAGAACTCTCTGTCGTCGGCGCATACATCAACTATTGGCTTCCTGACATCCCCACCTGGATATCGGCTTTAGTCTGCTTGGTTATCATCACCTTAATTAATTTGGTCAATGTAAAGTTTTACGGCGAATTTGAATTTTGGTTCGCATTGATCAAAGTACTGGCCATCGTCGGCATGATCGTCTTTGGCCTTGGCATGATTCTTTTCGGCATCGGCAACGGTGGAAATCCGATCGGCATCGCCAACTTATGGTCGCACGGCGGCTTTTTGCCGAACGGCTTAGAGGGAATTGTCATGTCACTGGTTCTGGTCATGTTCTCCTTCGGCGGCGTCGAGCTTGTCGGCATTACGGCCGGTGAGGCGGAAAACCCTAAGAAAACAATTCCGCAAGCCATCAACCAGGTCGTATGGCGTATTTTACTCTTTTACATCGGGGCCATGGGCGTCATCCTGGCCATTTTCCCGTGGACTGAAATGGCTTCGACCGGAAGCCCCTTCGTTCAGATTTTTACCCACGTCGGAATATCTTCTGCTGCCAACCTCCTGAATTTCGTAGTTCTTACCGCGGCGTTGTCGGCTTACAACAGCGCACTGTACAGCAACGGACGCATCTTATACGGTTTGGCAGCCCAAGGAAATGCACCTAAGTTTTTCGGCAAGGTAAATGCCTCCGGTACTCCGGTCAACGCGATCTTAGTCTCAACCGCCTTTACACTCTTGGTCGTTCTGATCAGCTATCTGAACCCGGAAAAAGTTTTCATGTATTTGATGGCGCTGGCCACGATTTCCATCATTATCAACTGGGCCATCATTTTGATCGTACAGTTGAAGTCTCGTCAGCAAAAAGCACTGGCCAAACAACCAGTACTCTTTAAAATGCCTCTTTACCCACTTTCCACTTACCTCAGTCTGGCCTTTTTAGTTGCCGTCGTTTGCATCATGGCCTTGATGCCGGATATGGTTTTTTCCTTGTACATCGCACCGCTTTGGCTTTTTTGCCTCTATCTCGGCCATAAAGCAAAAAAAGCCGCTCAAAAGAATCGCGCTTCCGTTTCCGAAGAGAAGGTCGGTTAAACTACAATCACTAGAGAAGAATCCCCTGTACGGATTACAAAACCGTACAGGGGATTCTTTCTTTATACCTTTCCGCTCTTCTTATAAATACGTTGCCTGAGATCGTCGAGGAACGTATACATGATCGGAACAACCACCAGCGTCAGCAACGTCGATGTTATCAATCCGCCGATAATCGCGTGCGCCATCGGGGAGCGGCTTTCAGCTCCCGGTCCGACGCCAAAAGCGAGCGGCAGCATGCCTGCTATCATGGCGACAGTCGTCATCATAATGGGTCGGAGCCTTACGACAGCCGCTTCTATAAGTGCCTGATTACGCGCCACCCCCTGCTCAATCTGTTGCTTTGCAAAGTCAAGCAGCAAAATGGCATTCTTTGTCACAAGGCCCATCAACATAATGATCCCAATCAGCGACATCATGTTTAGACTACTGTGCCCTAACAGCAAGCCGACAATCGCTCCGATGATGGCCAGCGGCAATGCCAGCATGATGGAAAAGGGATCGACATAACTTTCAAACTGCGCCGCCAGTACGAAAAAGATAAAGAGAACCGCCATCGACAGAGCCAAGACAACGCCGGAAAACGCATCGCCCATACGCTGTGATTCACCGGTAGTCACAAATTTATATCCGGTCGGCAACGCAACCTGCGCTAACTTTTTATCCAACGCAGTGTTGAAATCGCCCAATGAAACATTGCGCAAGTTGGCCGAAATCGTAATTTGATCCAAGCGGTCATAACGATTAATGCTGGTCGGACTCGTCGAATATACCGTATTCGTTACTTGCGATAACGGCACCATCACCGTTTCGCCGCTGCTGTCATTATAAGAGCTGCCCAGATAAATACTATCGACAGCCGACAACGTTTTGCGATCTTCCGGCGCTAAAATCAGTCGTACGTCAAACGAGTCGTTGTCATCTTTATATTGGTTGATTACAGTTCCGGTAAACATCGTCGAGAGTGTTGTTGCAATATTTGAAGTCGACACGCCAAGCGCGGCTGCCTTTTCTCTGTTCGTCACCAGTTGCGCATCCGGCTTGCCGGTCTGGTAACTGGACGAAACATCAACAGCTCCAGGTACGCCGGCAACGATTCCTTCCACCTGATCGGCAAGATCGACCAGCGTGCTCAACGATTCTCCCTGAATCACAAGCGATATCGGCTTTCCTTCACTCATACCCGATTTTTTCGAAACGCTGATCTGCGCCGCAGGAATGTCCCGCAGCTTTTCGCGCAATAAAGAGACAATCTGCGCATCCGTCGCCTTGCGTTGCCCTTTTGGCGTCAGTTTGACGAGAATCGAGAGACTGTCGCTTTGTGCCACGCTATAGGTGAGCAGAACTTCCGGCAATTCACGCGCGATTGAAGAAATCTGATCCGCAATCGCTCCCGCGGACTGCGGACTCATTCCCGCGTCAACATCGGCAGCAATCGTAATTTCCGCACTGTCCGAATCCGGCATAAAGCCGGTTCCCAAAAGAGGAGTCAGCGACAAGCTGCCCAACAAAAGCAGAGCAACCAAAAGCATGACCTTTTTACGATGTTCGAGGCATAAAGCGAGCCATTCGCCGTACTTTTTCGTCCAACGTTCCAGGATGGCATCCCAGCGATTCCACTTCTCATCAAACCAGCTCTGTCCTCTTTCCGGACGACGGTTTAGATAATTAGCCGACAGCATCGGCGTCAGCGTAAATGCGACAAATAGAGATACCAACACGCTGACCGCAACCGTAATGCCGAATTGCTTTAGAAACTGTCCGATGACGCCGGTCATCATTCCAACCGGCAAAAATACGGCAACTAAGCTAAATGTCGTAGCCGTAATCGCCAGACTGATTTCAGATGTTCCTTCCGCCGCCGCAGTATATTTCTCCTTGCCCATTTGCAGATGCCGCACGATATTTTCGATGACGACGATCGCATCGTCGATCAATATCCCGACCGCCAAAGACAAGCCCAAGAGCGACATGGTGTTGAGCGTAAAATTCAACGCCTTCATCGCCAAAAATGTGGTAATGATTGATGTCGGTATCGCAATCGCCGCAATCAGCGTACTACGCCAGTTTCCTAAGAATAAGAAAACAATGCCGACCGCCAGCACACCGCCGATGATGATGTTTAGCAATACATCGTTAATGGAGTCGCTGATCGTCACAGAGTTGTCACGTATGACTTTCAGCTCAACTCCCGCTGGCAAATCTTTTTTTATTTTTTCAACTTCCTTTTTTACATTCTTGGCGACCGCAACCGTGTTGCCGCCCGATTGCTTCATGACTTCGATGCCGATCGCTTCTTGATCATTCAATTTTGTAATTTCAGTGGCATCCACTGTTCCGTCCTCGACGCTTGCAATATTGCTCACATACAACTGCACGCCGTTGCGCTGTGCAATCGGCAGCGCCAAAAACTGTTTAGGATCTGTAATCGCGCCCACCGAGCGGACTGTCGTTTCATGCTTACCATCCGTCACTTTTCCGCCTGGCGTATCGATGTTTTCACTGCTCAAACTGCTCTTAATCTGGGGAATCGTCAATTTATATGCGGCAATTTTATCCCGATCCAGATTAATCTTAATCTCCCGCTCTGTCGCCCCTTTAATTTTTACGGATGCAACTCCGCCAACCGTTTCCAGACGTTTACTGATCACATCATTGACAAGCGTCGTTAGCTCGCGCAGACTTTGATCGCCGGTGAGAGTCAGCGATATAATCGGCGTCGCCGAAGGATCAAAACGACTGATAACCGGCGTTTCAGAATCGGTCGGAAGTTCGCCGACTACACTGCCGATTTTATCGCGTACGTCTTGCGCCGCTGTCGCTGGCGACGTCTCAAGCGTAAATTCAACAATCGTAAGGGATTGCCCTTCGGTAATCGTTGATGAAATATGGTCAACGCCCGATACCGAACTCACCGCTTCTTCGACCTTCTTCGTCACTTTCGATTCGATCTGCTCCGGTGATGCGCCGTTATATTTTACCGTAATCCCGACAACGGGAATTTCGACATTCGGATATTCGTCGACGTCCAGTGAGTGATAGCTAAACAGTCCTAAAACAACCAACGCCAAAATGATTACCGTGGCAAATACGGGTCTCTTTAAACTGATTGACGTAAGATTCATTTTTATTCCTCTATTCTTCGCAGCGAATTGAATCACCGTTTTTCAACTTGTTGACATTGCTGGCGATGACACGTACCCCGGCTACGATACCTGATTTGATCTGAATCATGTCGCCATTTACTTCGCCGACTTCAATTTGATGCCTTATCGCCTTGTTTTCTTCCGCTGTAAAGAGATAATATAAACCCTGTTTTTGCATCACGGCCGCTTGCGGTACCGTAATCACGTCTACCGCGGCCCCCGTCGCCAACTGCGCTTTGACAAACATACCCGCTTTTAAAAGCCCTGCCGGATTTTCAATTTTTATCTTAGTGCTGAACATACGATTCGCCGAACCGGCTTCCGGATTTATGGTGTCGATTGTTCCGCTAAAAATTTTATCGGCATACGTGTCGACCGTCACTGCAGCCGCCTGTCCGATCGCCACTTTTGCCAGATCTTTTTGTTCGACATTGACGATCGCATAGACCTCGCTAATGTCTTGCACCGACATCAATGATGTACCCGCTGCCACCACCTGTCCGACAGTCGCCGTCAAATTGGCCACAACACCGTCAACCGGTGCGGTTATCTTGCCGTATTCATATTGCTGCTCGGCGCTGCTTTGACTCGCAATCGCACTGGCCAAATCTGCTTGCGCCGTACGCAGTTTCGCGTCATAACTGTCCAAAGTCTGTTTGGCTACGGCATGTTGCTCATACAGCGTCTTATAACGTTGATAGTCGTTAATCTGCAATTCATATTCGATTTGCGCTTTTTTAACAGCTTGCTGCGCCGTGCGTAATGAGTTTGCCAACTCAACGCTTTCCAGTCTCACCAGCACCTCACCGGCACGGACATGCTGCCCCTGTTTAACCAACACCTGCTCAATCCGTCCGGCAATCTTGGCGCTGATCGCCGCCGAAGTCTTGCCTTCAATCGATCCGCTCAGTTTCAGCTGAGGGACGGCTGCACCGTATTGCGCCGTGATCACTTTCACGCTGACGTCAGTTCCGCTATCATTGCTTTTCGCCTCTTTGCCATAGATCACATTGCTTTTTATTAAAAGGGCCAGCACGATAAATAAGACAGCCGGAAGAATCCAATACTTATAGTTTATTTTTTTCATATAACATTCCGCTCCATTTTTATTTCATCTCAACATACCGACCAGGCGGTATGTATCACTTACAAAAAGATATACCGTTGCAACAGCCCTCACGCATCTAACATTTTTCCGATGCAGTCCACAATCTGGCGTCGCATTTCTTCCCTCTTCTCCGCTACGCAAATCGCACGCTGTCCATGCAGCATACTCCATATGACAAGCGCTAACGCTTTCGCATCCAGGTCACTGCGCACTTCGCCGTTCTCCATTCCCTTTTTCAAATTCACTTCGATGCATTGGCAAATATCCTCATGATCCTTATCAATTCGATTGCGCATTTCAGGGAAATTTTGCATGACTTCCAAAATAAAATTCTCATTTCCGCCGATTTCTTTTGCAGACTCGGCATTCAGCAAAACCTCAATATATTTTTCTATACTTTGTTCCACTACGATTTCATATAGGGCCTCGCGTATTTTTTTATCTGCGCTAAACAAAGCAAGAAACTTTTTCTTCAGATTTGAAAATAAAAAATCAACGGATGCATGCAGCAATTCATCCTTGCTTTCAAAATAATGATATACGCCGCCCTTGGTTATATCCATTTCCTTCGCCACGTCAACGATCGAAACGTATTTGTAACCACGCGATAAAAACAAACGCAATGCCGCAATGGTAATTTTCGTTTTCATAAATCTCCCCCTCCATACCTACCGGTAGGTATGGAGTAATTATGCCATATATTTTATGAGGTGTCAAAGCTTTATGACTGCTTTTTTCATTGAAAACTAAAGCTAATCCAAACACTCATCCTTGCATTACAGCTAAAAAACCTGCCCGCATCCTTTTTTGATGCATAGCAGTTTTTTTCTGTGCTGCCCTCATTGCAGCCTTGCATTCGATTTCACTTTACGGTTTTGATATTGTCGTCTCTTCTATGTTAAACAAGTGGCAAATTTCTTTGCGCACCGCTTCTTTCTCTTCCTTGTTAAGTTTCTGCACCTCTTCTCTTAGCCATCGTAGTTGCACTGCCATATCCTTTTCCACCTTATTGCTTTGCATGATAATTCCTCCCGATACTTAAGGCTGCGTTTCTTAAAACAGTCCGCCTAAAAAAACTGCCTTCTTGCTTTTCCCCACAAGTCCCACTCAAATTAGGACTTTTCTCCTATAATTAAAACACTATCTTTGCAGTTCGTCAATTTATATCACTTTTTGTCGTACTTGGCAGAATATTCCTTGTCACCTTATTTATTTGCACCGCTATTTTTTTGCTTCCTCATCTATTTTTTCAGGCAATGCCTATATTGGTACGCGCAGTAAAAAAAATCATCCTCTCCGACAAAGAAACCAGTCTTCCATGTCGTAATCTTATTGAATATTTTACATAATAAAAACATTTTGTATTTTTCAGTTTATCAATGTATAATGTATACATTGTTCATTTAAATTTGCTTGTATCTAGGGAGGTTTAACCGTGCACGAAATCAGCGATTTTAGAGAAATGGATGAAATCATTGCCCGACATGGAGCCGAAGCGCGTAACATCATTGCCATTTTGCACGACACGCAGGCTAAGTATCGTTACGTTCCTCGCGCCGTATTCCCCTATCTGTCAAAAAAACTCGGAATCAGTACCGCAAAAATTTATAGTGTGGCCACCTTTTACGAAAATTTCTCACTGGAGCCCAAAGGGAAATACGTGTTCAAAATTTGCGATGGTACGGCTTGTCATGTTCGAAAATCGATTCCGATTCTTGAACGGCTACGCAAAGAGCTTGGGTTGTCCGCCGAGAAAAAAACGACCGACGACCTGATGTTCACGGTAGAAACCGTATCCTGTCTCGGCGCTTGCGGTCTTGCGCCGGTTATCACGCTCAACGAACAGGTTCATGCCGCGATGACGCCGGAAAAAGCCAGCCAACTGATTGCCAAGCTGAAGGAGGAAGAAGAACATGCTTCGTAACCGTGCCGATTTGCAGCATACGCGAGAAATCTATCAACAGGCTTTAGACAACCAAAAGAAAAAAATCCTCGTCTGCGCCGGAACCGGCTGTGTAGCCGGCGGCGCATTGGAAATTTACGATAAATTGACCGAACTGATTGCAGCGCAAGGTTTACATTGCGAAGTAAAGTTAGAAAAAGAACCCCACGATCATTCTGTCGGCGTAAAGAAAAGCGGTTGCCATGGTTTTTGCGAGATGGGACCGCTGGTTCGAATCGATCCGGCAGGTTGGTTATACATCAAAGTCCAAGCGGAGGATTGCCTCGAAATTGTCGAAGCATCAATCGTAGGCGACAACTTTATAGACCGCCTGGCTTACAAACAAGTTGCAAAGACTTACCAAACGCAGGAAGAAATCCCCTTCTACAAAAAGCAAACCCGCATCGTACTCGACCACTGCGGCCAGATCGACGCCACTTCAATCAACGAATATCTTGCCTTAGGCGGTTACCGTGCATTAGAAAAGGTCTTGTTTGAAATGAGTCCGGATGAAGTCATTCAGGAAATCGACGCTTCCGGTCTGCGTGGCCGCGGCGGCGGCGGTTATCCGGCCGGACGCAAATGGTCGCAGGTCAAAAAGCAATCGGAACCTGTTAAATATGTCGTCTGCAACGGTGACGAAGGCGATCCCGGCGCATTTATGGATCGCAGCATCATGGAAGGCGACCCGCATCGAATGCTGCAAGGCATGATGATTGCCGGCATCGCCTGCGGCGCGGAAGCCGGTTACATTTACGTGCGTGCTGAATATCCGTTGGCGATCAGCCGCTTGGAAACAGCGATTGAGGAAGCGCGCGCTTACGGGCTCTTAGGCGAAAACATCCTAGGCACCGGCAAAAAATTCGACATTAAGATCAATAAAGGCGCCGGCGCTTTCGTCTGCGGCGAAGGCAGCGCACTCACCGCCTCGATCGAAGGCAAACGAGGCATGCCGCGCGTTAAACCTCCGCGTACGGTTGAACAAGGCTTATTCGGCAAACCGACTGTGTTAAACAATGTCGAGACTTTCGCCAATGTGCCGCTGATCATCCAAAAAGGAGCCGACTGGTACAAATCAATCGGTACCGAAAACAGCTCCGGTACCAAGGCCTTCGCACTGACCGGCAACATTCAAAACACCGGGCTGATTGAAGTCCCTATGGGCACGACGCTGCGCGAAGTCATCTTCGACATCGGCGGCGGCATGCGCGACGGCGCTGCATTTAAGGCAGTCCAAATCGGTGGTCCGTCCGGCGGCTGTTTGACAAGTGAGCACCTTGATCTGCCTCTCGATTTTGATTCGCTAAAGAAAGCCGGCGCTATGATCGGTTCCGGCGGTCTGGTCGTTATGGACGAGCATACCTGTATGGTTGAGATCGCCCGTTTTTTCATGAACTTCACGCAGCACGAATCCTGCGGCAAATGCGTACCCTGCCGCGAAGGAACCAAGCGGATGCTGCAGATCCTCGAAGGCATTGTCGCGGGTCAAGGCACGCTCGAAGATATTGACATGCTGCTCGAACTTGCTGATATGATTACCTCTACGACACTGTGCGGTTTGGGAAAATCAGCTGCCTTCCCGGTCGTCAGCACCATTAAGTATTTCCGCGACGAATATGAATCACATGTTTTGGAAAAACGTTGCCCAGCCAAAGTATGCCAGAAACTGAAACGAATTCACATCGAAGCCGAGCTTTGCCGAGGCTGCTCTAAATGCGCACGCCTTTGTCCGGTCAACGCCATTTCCGGTACGATAAAACAACCATTCACCATCGATGCAGATACCTGCGTAAAATGCGGTGCATGCCTTGAGTCATGCGCTTTCAATGCCATAAAGGAGGACTAAGACGTGAAGAGCGAATATATGCTGATTGACAAAATACCAGTTGAAATCAACGAGGAAAAAAACATCCTCGATCTAATACGCAAAGTGGGCATCGAACTGCCCACCTTCTGCTACTACTCCGAACTGTCGGTCTATGGTGCTTGCCGCATGTGCGTAGTCGAAGACAAATGGGGCAGCATTCACGCCGCCTGTTCCACTGTGCCGAAAGCTGGCCTCGAGGTGCGCACCAATACGCCGCGTTTGCGCAAATACCGCAAGATGATTCTGGAGCTTTTGCTCGCCAGTCATTGCTGCGACTGCACCACCTGCCCGAAAAGCGGCAAATGTAAATTGCAGGAACTGGCGCAACGCTTCGGCATTAAACGAGTGCGTTTTGACAATACCTCCGGCGATCCCGATATCGACGACTCTTCTCCCTGCATTACACGCGACAAAAACAAGTGCATCCTGTGCGGCGACTGCGTGCGGGTCTGCGACGAAGTGCAAAATGTCGGCGCAATCGACTTTGCGTTTCGCGGCTCCAACATGCGCGTCAGCCCTGCCTTTGATGAACCGATCGGCGAAACGAATTGCGTTGGCTGTGGCCAGTGCGCAGTCGTCTGTCCGACAGGCGCGATCGTCGTCAAGAGCGATACGCTTGATCTGTGGAAAGAGCTAAGCGATGAAAACACCAAGGTTTTAGTACAAATCGCGCCCGCCGTCCGCGTTGCCATCGGCAGTGAGTTCGGGTTGAATGAAGGCGAAGATGTAATGGGTCGAATCGTAGCATCACTGCGTCGCATCGGTTTTGACGGCGTCTTCGATACTTCTACCGGCGCTGATCTTACCGTACTCGAAGAAACCAAAGAGTTTATGACGCGACTTACTACGGATGGAAAATTGCCGCTCTTTACGTCCTGCTGTCCGGCTTGGGTTCGCTATGTAGAATACAACCACCCGCACCTGCTCGACAACATTTCCAGCTGTCGCTCGCCGATGCAGATGTTCGGCTCGGTCCTCAAAGAACAGTACAAAGATTCCAAACAACGTGTCATCGTCGTCGCCGTCATGCCCTGTACCGCAAAGAAACATGAAGCGACGCGTGATGAATTTAAAGCAGACGGTGTGCCGTACGTCGACTATGTCATCACCTCGAACGGTCTGATTAAAATGATCAAAGAGGCCGGACTCGTGTTTTCCGAGATTGAACCCGAAGCGCTCGACATGCCCTTTGGTACGGTCAGCGGCGCAGGCGTCATCTTCGGCGTGACCGGCGGCGTAACCGAAGCGGTCATCCGCCGCGTCTCTGACGACAAGACCATCGCAGGCCTGCGCAAGATCGCCTTTACCGGTGTTCGAGGCATGAACGGCGTCAAAGAAGCCAGCATTGAGCACGAAGGACGTCAGGTCAACATTGCCGTCGTCAGCGGTCTGAAAAACGCCGACGACCTGATCAAACAAATCGAAAGCGGCGAAAAACAATATGACTTCGTCGAGGTCATGGCCTGCCCCGGCGGCTGCGTCTGCGGTGCCGGACAGCCGGTAACCAGCAGCACTGGTAAGAAAAGTCGCAGCAAAGGCTTGTATGATGCCGACCGGATGAGCAATATCAAGCACGCAGAAGCTAATCCGACACTCGATGCCATTTACAAAAATGTATTGAAGGATAAAGTGCACGAATTGCTGCATGTACATTATCCTCGCCCCTAACCGGATCTACTTAAAGTAAGGAAGCTGTCTCAGGCGATACGAAATTCGACCGCCGAGACAGCTTTTTTATTTTCATGCTTGACAAGCAACACTTTACGTCGCTATAATCAGTACAAACGTATTAAAAAAATAATATCGTCACCGTGTGAAGTTTGCGGAAACTGTTTTTGTCTTCTTTCTTTAGGCAAGCTGTAGACCGCAAATGGACGGAACTCTGGAGAGCCCCTGTTAGCAGGGCGCCGAAGGTGCAAATCGGATACTTTCCGATGAATCTCTCAGGCAAAAGGACAGAGACGCTGATTTACTGCAGATTTAATTTGCAGTAAAACTTTAGTTGTCTTCTTCAGGGTCAAATCGATGATTTGACCTTTTTCTTTTTTCGCTTGGGCCAGTCTAGCCGTCAAAAACGGAAAAAGAAAAGGAGCGAGAACAATGAAAAAAACAAACGCACTTATCCTAACGCTAATCCTGGCATTAAGCGCATTTTTGAGCGGCTGCGGCGCCGTCGGCTCGAATGACATCCGCATCGGCGTCCTCAACGAAATGACAGGCGGCAATGCGACAATGGGCACGTCGGCAGCGAACGGCGCAAAGCTGGCCATTAAGGAAGCCAACGCAAAAGGCGGCGTATTGGGCAAGAAGATCCAGGCCATTTATGCGGACAACAAAAGCGAGCCGTCGGAATCCGCCAATGCGATGACAAAACTGGCTTCGCAGGACAGAGTCGTCGCCGTGACCGGCATCTTCTCCAGTTCCAACGCAATTGCATCTTCCAGCGTCGCTGAAGCGAATAAACTGCCGTTTTTGGCGGTCGGCGCAACCAATCCAAAAGTAACGGTAGATGAGCAAAGCGGCAAGGTAAAAGATTATACCTTTCGCATCTGCTTTATCGATCCGTTCCAGGGAACCGTTGGCGCCAATTTCGTGCTTGACAGTCTGAAGTTAAAAAAGGCCGCGATCCTGGTAGACAGCAGCAGCGATTACAGTAAAGGCTTGGCCTCCTTCTTTAAAGACGCACTCACAAAAGGCGGCGGCAGCGTCGTTGCCGAAGAATCCTATCTGCAAAAAGATCAGGATTTCAAGACCATTTTGACCAAACTCAAGACAATGGATGTGCAGGTCATCTACGTACCGGGCTATTATGAAGAGGTCGGCAAAATCGTCAAGCAAGCGCGTGAAATGGGTCTCATGCAGCCGATCGTCGGCGGTGACGGCTGGGATTCGCCGAAATTGACCGAAATGGGCACTGCAGCGGCTCTGAATAATACTTTTTTCACCAATCACTATTCGCCGGATGACAGCAGCGAAGCTTCCAAATCTTTCGTTGAAATGTACAAAAAAGAATATGGCCAGGCGCCTGACGCAATGGCCGTGCTCAGCTATGATGCGGCTAATGTGTTGATTGATGCGATTAAACGTGCAGACAGCACCGATCCCGATAAAATCCGCCTTGCCTTGGCAGCAACGAAAGACATCCCGACCGTAACCGGTTCGACCAGTCTGAATGCGACGCATGACGCGGTGAAAAACGCCGTGATCATCGAAATGAAAGACGGCAAGCAAGTTTATAAAGCGACGGTAAAACCATAACCGCAAAAGAACTCCGGCAGTGCCGGAGTTCTTTCTATTTTCCGCTTAGCGCTCGCATGCTCTCACAACCCTGTTTCTGCCCTGCTGTTTTGCGCTATACAATGCTTCATCTGCCAGCGCAATCAGCGATAGCGGTGATAAATTTTGGCACGGAACAAGCGAACTTACGCCCAGACTCATCGTAACGATTCCCCCTGGTACCTTTTGATTTTCGAAGCACTTCGCCGCCACGCCTGTTCGAATGTTTTCCGCCACGACAACTGCGCCCGCCAAATCTGTATCCGGCATTACCAGCGCAAACTCTTCACCTCCGTATCGGGCTGCCAGATCCGTCGACCGTTTCATATACTCGGTCAAAATAGAAGCAATGATTTTTAAACAATCGTCACCTTTCAAATGGCCATAACTGTCGTTATAAGACTTAAAAAAATCAATATCCGCCATAATCAGGGCAACAGACGTTTGATTTCGTAAACCTCTATACCATTCACGCATAATATACTCATCAAAATATCTTCGATTCGCAATTCCAGTCAATCCGTCAACAATTGTCAAACGGCGTAATTTTTCATTTGCGGCAACAAGTTTTTGATTAGCAGTAGAAAGTTTTTGCGTCCGTTCGACAACTTTGAACTCCAATTGGTCATGCGCCTGCCGCAGCTCTTCTTCCGCACGCTTGCGATCCGTAATGTCATGCCATATGTAAATAATGCATTCTTCCTCTTCAATTTCAGCCCAATCGGCCGAAAGAAGACCGACTCTTGTCAATCTAGTTTTGGTGCACCACACCGCTTCAATATTAGCAAATGTCTTATCTCGCTTGAAAATCGCATAAACCCGCTCACGTTCCGCTTCACTGAACCACAAGCCAAATTCACGCGACGCATGCTCAATAATTTCCTCGCGTCGATAGCCCAGCAAACGAAAAAAAGCTTCGTTTGCTTCAACATATTTCTCATCACGTAGCCGTACGATACCAATAATGTCGGCAACCCGACTAAAGGCCTTTGAAAATTTTTCCTCCGAAGCGGCTAATAAACTCTCAGCCTGCCTGCGTTCCGTAATTTCTGCGCGCAATTGTGCATTGGCTTCGCTAAGTTCATGCGTTCGTTCCTCTACCCGGTATTCTAAGTTTGCATGCGCTAGCTCGAGCGCGTTCTTTATTTTTTCACGTTCAGCCATTTCTCTCACTAACTTTTCATTTGTCAATCTAATCTCTTCATACGCTTGTTGGAGGCGGGTTTGACCCAGGATTTCATTTTTTAAAAGTAATGCAGCATAATTGAAAAACACCGGTAATTGGTCCTGGTATTCGTTCGCTCCAATATGTAATTTTTCCATTTTAAATACGCCGATAACGTCTATTCCCGCTTTAAGCGGAAACACCCATGTTGCCGCCTTTGGAAATGGAGGGGTCAACATCTTTGTATCACTGAAGTCATGCTCACATTCAATAAACTCGCCGCATGCAAATACTTTTTTCACTTGACTGTCTTCAATCTGCTTCAACCGTTTTCTATTTCCGTATACATCAGCATAATAAATTTGCTCGTCAATCTTGTAATAAATAATAACATTAAGTCCGCCGATATTTTCCATTACGATTTTCAACATATTATTGATTATGTTGTCCAGGCCTGGCGCAGCGCTCATTTCTTTCATTAGATGGACGATTAGTTGGAGATGTGCTTTTTCAACCGCTACTTTCTTCAGCCTATCCTTCAGTGCATTCATATTTTCCTTAAGCGTAACTATTTCATCCAGCATTCTCTCCCCCTCCATCTATATCAACTTTTACTGACCGGAAGAACAATCGTAAATGTCGTTCCTTGGCCTAACTGACTTTCGACTTTAATTTCCCCGCCGTGTTTTTTCACAATATCATAACTGACACTTAATCCAAGCCCCGTACCTTGCCCAATTTCCCTGGTAGTAAAAAAAGGCTCAAATACACGACTGATCACTTCCGGCATCATGCCGCAACCAGTATCCGTAATCGAGACAAAGACATGCTCTTTTTCCGCCCAGGTTTTTATGCGTATTTCTCCTTTGTTCTCGATTGCCTGCAATGCATTTAACAGTAAATTCATAATAACCTGCTTCAGCTGTCCTGAGTTGCAATAGATATAAGGAATATCGCCCCATTCTTTAACCAGAGTCGCCTTAGACTTGATTTCGTTCCAGATAACATTGATCGTACTCTCAATTCCTTCATTAAGGTTCGCCAAGTTATTTTCATCCGTAGTCTTGGCAACCCCTTTTAAGTCTTGAACGATCTTCTTCACACGTTCAGCTCCGTCCAACGAATCTGCAAGAAGCTCTTTCGTATCCTCCCGCAGGTATTCCATCTTTGCCGATTGTCTGATCTTCGCAAGCCGCGCAACAACACTTTGTATTGCCTCCTTCTCATATCCGACTTTGCATATTTCACCTAATTCGTCCACTGCACTGTCCTGAGCAGTTACAGCGTTAAAAATTTCTCGGGTATATTCTTGTAAAGTAGTAAGATTGCTGATGATAAAACCCATCGGATTGTTGATTTCATGCGCAACACCCGCTGCAAGTTGTCCAACTGAAGCCATTTTTTCCTGGTGAACGATTTGCATCTGCGCTTTTTTCAATTCGGCGTAAGCTTCCTGTATCTCATAGCTTTTTACCTGAACCTGTTCTTCCGCTTTTTTCCGTTCCGCAATCTCTTTATGTAATTCCCGATTTGTATTTAGCAGTTTATTATTTATCGCAACAAGCTCTGCGTTCATTGCAAGATGTTCCTCGTTTAGCCCGCTCAGTTCCAGATTCGCATTAAACAATTCTTGCGTCCGCTCTTTCACCTTGACCTCCAGTTGCTTGTGCGCCAATCGCAACTGCTCTTCCGCATATTTCCGCTCGGTTATATCATGCCAAATGAACACGCTGCACCATTGCCCGTCAATTTCCACAATCTCTGCCGAATGCAAACCAATCCGAACTTCACCGGATTTCGTCCGCCAAGCTGTCTCCATGTTTTCATAAAGGTTTTTTCCGCTTAGCGCTTCGTATACGCCGATCCGGTCTGCCTCGTTGCTCCACAGGCCAAATTCACGTGACGTATGACCAATCACTTCCTCTCGTTGATACCCGAGGATACGAAAAAAAGCGGCATTCGCTTCGATATACCGCTCATCACACAAACGTACGATACCAATAGCATCCGCCACTTTCTGAAAAGCTTTGGAAAATTTCTCTTCCGAGGCAAGCAGTGCTGTTTCCGCTTGCTTGCGATCGCTAATTTCCTGGCTCAAATGCTTATTAGTCTTTTTGAGTTCTTGCGTCCGTTCCTCCACTCTACGCTCCAGTCCATTGCGCGCTTCTAATAAATCATTTTGAATCTTTTTCCGTTCATCAATTTCGTTGCGCAGTTGCTCATTAATCTGACTGATTTGCTCATATGCCTTTTGCAATCGAGTGTGTCCTGAAATTTCATTTTTCAGCAACAATGCAGCATACTTAAAAAGCACCGGCAATTGCGCCCTGTATTTCTCTGCCCCGATATGCAGTTTTTCCATTTTTAACACGCCAAAAACAGCTGAATCCACCTTGAGCGGAATTAGCCATGTCGCAGCCTGATCGAACACAGGAGTCAGCATCTTGGTATCGCTAAATTCCTGCTTGCATTCGATGAACTCTCCATCCTTAAAAACGGCCGCCACAAGTTTGTCATCAATATCCGCAACTTCTTTCTTATCACCGTACACATCCGCATAATAGCATTTCTCATCAATCCGGTAATATAAGCTGACATTCAAACCACCGATATTCTCCAACAGCGTTCGCAGCAAATTATCAATTGTACGTTCTAGGCCGGGTACAGCACTCATATCGCTCATAAGATGCGTCATCAATTGCAGATTTGATTTTTCCATCGCCAGTCTTTTCATCCGTTCTTTCAGATGACTCAGTTCATCTTCCGTTCTTGCCCCTTCTTCCGTCATTCCTTTCCCCTCGCTTTTTCGCTATTGCATCACTTACTGCGGCTTCCAATTGATCGAGTGAAACTTCCATGCTGCGAAGCGGCAAGCCCAAACAGCGGCTTATCACTTCCGCCCGCAGCATTACATCGCCGGAGCAAGGCGTCTTGATATATAAAAAATAGTCCTGTTCACTTTGAAATATCTCCCGCGCAATTCGCAAATTTTCTCCAAAAGCCATTTTAATCGCATCATCCCAGCACAAAATCAATGCTTCCAGCAGGAAAAACGCTCTTTGTTCCACTTCCATTCTAAACCGTTCACGACCGAGAATCATTTCCATGCAATTTTGAGCATCGACTCTGACTGCATTCGCTTTTCTTGTTATCTCTTCCATGCAAGGATGACATTCGCCGTAAAAAACAATCAGATCTTCTTTCGCATGTTCATTCAGCACGTTGCTCAACGTTTCCGCCAGCTTATCTATATCCGCATGCAATGTCGCATCCAAAAAAATACTATCCAGAGGCCACTTATTCTTTTTAATCAAATAGGTCATCTCTTTTTCTAAAACTCCACACCCGACCAGCAGATAACGCGCTTCACCTTCCATAGCTGCCAAACTCGTATGCCGCTTCCACCAACGTTTTTATGTTGTCTTCTGGAATGCTGTACGGCATAACCAGCGTACCAAACAAAAACTTCCCCCCCGCCATTCCTGCCTCCATCATACGTTTGACTTCCATTCTGATTTCCGCTCTGGACCAATCAATCAGTTTAATGTCATTGATGACGCCGCCGCATAACGCACGTCCGGCAATAATTTTTTTTCCTTCTGCGATGTCATCGAGCGGGCTTAAATAGTAAGCGCTTATTCCAAGCGTAGAGATCACTTGTTCAATAACCGAATTCATCCGCGCACCGCCGCAGTAATACACTACGCCATCCATTCCTCCCGGTTTCAAATCTTTTTCCATCCAAGCAAGTGAAATATCCTGAAACAATTTCATTGGTACAAAATCCGTCGAACCGAATGGATTCGAATAAACCAAGACATTTGCACCGGCGGCCCGATATGCGGCTATCTCTCTGCGAAAAAACTCACTGCACTTTTCCAGCATCATATCACGCACCTCTACCGGTCCAGTAAGCAGTAAATCCATCCATTTGTCCATGCCCATTAAAATAGCCGGCAGCGTCATTGATGACGTTACATACGCGCAAATCGGATATTTTCCTCCGGCCTCCTTTTTTAAAATCTGAAGACATTTTAACGATTCGGCAAAAGCAGGCTGCGCCGCAATATCCTCCGGGATTTCCAATTTTTCAATGTCCTTATGCGATTTTATAATCATCTCGCCTACATTCGGCGGGCCATTGGATGCAAAGATAATTTTTCTACACCCAAGTAATTCCGCTTCCTTGCCTACATAAAAAAGACTCCAGAGACTATCATAGCCATATTTTTCCCGCATGCGCAGCTGTGCTTCCGCCACATATTCACCTTTGCTATAATATTCTTGAAGAGGCATGCCCAATTCTTTGGCTCCTTGATCCAATAAATTGCAAAATACCGGGATCCGATCCGACCGCTTTCCCTGGACTGCCGCCGCAAGTCGCTCCATTCCGGTAATCATTGTTGCACCTCCCTAATGAGCCTTGTTATTATCTTGCCCGCTGTTATGCCGTTTTCGGCCCATGCATCCGCCTTTACCTTTTTGTACAGATCGTGGTCATAGCGGTACGGCGCTCCCCCCACAACAATTCTTACCCTGCCTTTAAGGCCACATTCGTTTACTAATTGCCGAACCTTACTGCAGCCATTTTCACTTCTGGCCGTATGCACCATCATCGATGCGATCCCGATAACTTCGGCTTTATTTTCAATTGCGGCTTCAACGAATTTTTCTGGAGCAACATTGACTCCCAAATCAATGACCTGAATCATCAATGCCTTCAAGCAACCTCCGACAATTTTTTTCCCCAAACCATGAAAATCGCCTTGCGACGTTCCGAGTACGACACAGCCGACGACTTTGGGTCGTTGTTTAAATTTGTCGAGCATTTCATCCGTAACGGCTGCCGCAATCTTTGCCGTCAAAAAATGTTGCGCGACGCTTGCTTCCTTTGTTTCGCTAATATACTTCGTCATCAGTTCAATAGACGGAATGACGATTTTAAAAATAATGTCTTCCGGCGAAATTCCTTTTTCAACAGCTCGATGAATTACCGCAAAAGCTCGTTCCTGATCCGTATCCAAAATGGCTTCATTATACGCTTCTATCACCGTTTCGATCATCCAAACGCTCCCCCTCTCCTCATTTTGAGAAATCCAAGCATGTTGTGCGTTGAAAACGATGACTTCATCATGCTTCACGGTACAGATTTGCGCATTTTTGCTAAAAGCAGGCAAAACAGTCGCGACCAAAAATTGGACCGCGACTATTTTTAACTCACTATTATTATTTTTTCTTCCGTCAGTTCACGCACACGTTTTATCATCAGCGTTCACCTACAGATTTTTCTTTTATCGTACTACAAATCTCGCCCAACGGTCAACCAATCATTCCCATTAAATACATTATTTCGCATCTACTAGAAAATGATTCGCCTACATCAAAATGGGGCCAACAAATCACATTGATTTGCTGGCCCCATTTTTCTTTTTAACAAAAAAGGTATGAAAGCCCCTCTTTGCACAGTCTCATTTATTTTATCCCACCGCTTTTCGTTTCGCCGCATCGCCGCCCTGCTTCAAACGTTCGCCGATGTAATTGACCAAGTCAATGACGCGACAGGAATAGCCCCATTCGTTGTCATACCAAGCAAGAACCTTTACTTTACGTTCGTCAATGACCATAGTGGACAATCCGTCAACGATTGAAGAGTGCGGATCGCCAAGAAAGTCAACCGAGACAAGCGCTTTATCGCAATAGGACAGAATTCCCTTTAGCGGCCCCTTCGCAGCATCCGCCAAAACCCGGTTTACCTGTTCAGCCGTAATGTCTTTCTGCAGCTCTACAACCAGGTCGGTTAATGAAACATTCACCACAGGAACCCGCAGTGAAATTCCGTTAAGTTTTCCTTTCAACTCAGGGATCACGAGACCGATTGCTTTTGCAGCGCCCGTCGTCGTCGGCACGATTGACTGCACGCAACTGCGTGAACGACGCGGATCTTTATGACTGTTATCCAAACTGCGCTGATCTGTGGTAAAGGCATGCACGGTCGACATTAATCCGTTGACGATGCCAAAATGATCATGCAATACCTTTACAACCGGCGCAAGACAATTGGTCGTACAAGAAGCGTTTGACACCACATGATGCAATGTAGGGTTATAGATTGATTCGTTAACGCCCATAACAAGGGTGGGAATCTGGTCTTTGGCCGGCGCGGTAATGACGACTTTTTTAGCGCCATTTTTAATATGTACGTCGCACTCCTTACCGGAATTAAACTTGCCGGTCGCCTCAATGACGACGTCAACGCCAAGCTTTCCCCAAGGAAGATTGGCAGGATTGCGATCCGACAGATAGGTGATTGAACGCCCGTCAATCCTGATTTCCCGCTCCGTTGCTTCGATGCATTGCGCTAATTTACCATGCACCGAATCATATTTCAGCAGATGCGCGGCTGTTTCGGCGCTGGTCGTGCCGTTGATGGCCACCACTTCTAAATTTTCGTTTTCTAACGAAGCCCTAAGACACATCCGGCCAATGCGGCCCAATCCATTGATTGCTACTTTCGTTTTCATTATTTCTCCTCATTTCTCTAATGATATCGCGTAGCGCAATTAGAATATAAAGCGTTACATTCGAGTTATAGTATAATCCAATTTAAGATAAAAAGTAAGTACTGCGCGCACTTTATTTGTGAAAAAAATAGAAATGTAAGTATTTACGCATAAAAATAAGACAACGGCATTTTGTCCGTCGTCTTACTTCTTCACTCTACTTGTTATTGAACCACCTGCTCTATTTTATCACCATCACCGGGCAAGGCGCATAGGTCACCAACTTGTGCGCCACGCTGCCAAGCAACAGCGAGGCAAAGTTTCCTAAGCCGCGGCTGCCGCAAATCAGCATGTCGGCTTGCACTTCTTTGGCATAGCGAATCAGTTCTTCCGCCGCATCTCCTTCTAAAACGCGATTGCGAATCGTGCAGGATCGGCCGTCGCAAAGAGTTTTGCTCATTTCGTTCAATTGTTTCAGCCATTCGCCGCGTATCTTATCCATGTCAATAACTTGATAGTCCGCTTCCAGAGCTACTACGCCGCTCGCTTCTTGTACCGTTACGATATGGAGCTCCATCGCACTTTGCCCGACGAATTCCATCGTCCAATCCAGTGCCTTCTTGCTGTCCTCCGAACCTTCAAAGGCCAAGACGATTTTTTTCACAGCCATTATGCCAACCCCTTTCGTCACTCTTCTTTAGTTATTTACTTCTCCCACACTGCAAAAACCCCTTTATTTGCCAAACGATAAATTCAATCGACTGCCCTTATCTAAAAAAGAAAGGCCTGCCAGCGCTCGCTGACAGGCTTCTTCGTCTTACCTTTTGACGCAACCTTATAGAACCGCAACCTTATCTTTTACCCATTGCAATCGAGTCAACTCAATATCGCTGGGCACAGTGCAATCCGCGCCGATAATGACGCCGATCTTGCCCGCTTTTGTAATGATCGTCTCCGCAAAAGATTCAATCTCCTCTTTAGTTCCAGAATGCAGCAATTTGCCGGGACGATTATCGAATCCGCCAATGACGGCTTTGTCCGCAAATAGTTTTTTCCCTTCTGTCAGATCAAGATTTTCAATCGTCACAGCCCAGTTTACCGCTTTGGCCTCATAGTCTTGCCAAATCGTAAGATCGTTTTTATTGCCAGCGTAACCGCAGCAATGTAAAATATTGTTTTCGCTCACGGCATTAGCGCGACTCAGTACGCTGCGTTCACTTGGCGTGATATATCGACGGTATTCTTCATAACTTATCTTTCCATTTTCCGGATTTTGCACACTGAGATAAATTCCTTCCGCTCCGGCCTCCGTAACGATCAGTTCCGACAATGTCGCAACATCCTGCGCAATGATTTCCAGCGCATCAGCAACGGCAGCGGCATCCTGTCTGAAATATTCAATGAATTTTTCATTGCCGATTGCAAAGCGCAGCAAGGTGCTCGGTGCAAAGATATTGTAAAATGCGCTTGTGTCGTTCAAAAAACCAACCACCGTCTTTGCCAGTCGCACCTGCCCCTGTATCCATGGATGATCTTTCCCAAGAGGCGTCAGCTTGCGCAAATCCGCTGCGCTGTGCAAAGTTGGATATACTTTGCTTGGATAGAGAAAATAGCCGTCGCTCATAATTTTAACAAAATCCGGATCGGTCGCTTCAATGAATGCTTTGTGTGCCGCAATGTTTTTTTCAATCAGATCCCTTTGTTCCAACCCTTGATAAAACTCTTCTTCCTTTAAAAAATGAAACCAAAAACCTACCGGTACGCGATCTACCTCTTTATTATTGAATGCGTTAAGAAGCCGTTCTCTCTTTAACATATTTCTCCCCCTCATCATACAATCCTCGCTCTTTTTAAATCGAATAACTGAATTCCGGTATGACGCGCCGCAAAAATTGTTTGGTACGTTCTTCGCTCGGCGCGCGAAACAGTTCTTGCGGCGTCCCTTCTTCAACAATGACGCCGTCAGCCATGAATATAACCCGGTTGGCCACATCTTGGGCAAATGACATTTCATGTGTGACAACCAGCATCGTCGTTCCTTCCCGCGCGATTTTTTTCATCACGCCAAGAACTTCGCCGATCAATTCCGGATCGAGCGCCGAGGTCGGTTCGTCGAACAATATGATCTCCGGGTTAAGCGCCACCGCTCTGGCAATGCCTACCCGCTGTTGCTGCCCGCCCGACAGTTGGCTGGGATATGCTTCATATTTTTCCGACAAACCTACCTTATCTAACGCTTTCTTTGCAATTGCATCGGCATCCGCCTGCGCCATCTTCCGTCCCACCGTCAACCCCAGCGTCACATTTTCCAATGCCGTCTTATTATTAAACAAATTGTAGTTTTGAAATACGAAAGCCACTTTTTGCCTGATTTCATGAATTTGTTTTTTCGATGCCGTTTTCAAACTCACGTCAACTGAGCCAAATCTGCCATGACCAGCATCCGCTTTTTCCAAAAAGTTAATGCAACGCAATAATGTAGTCTTACCTGATCCACTGGGACCGAGAACGACGACGACATCGCCCTTTTCGATTTTTAAATCCACGCCTTTTAACACGTCACTGCTGCCAAATCTTTTATGTATATTTGTAATTTCCAACATTGTAATCGCCCCTATTTCCTATGCATTCGTATACTTATAAGCAGTCAGTCGATTCTCATAAAGTTTGAAACCGTATTCCACCAAACTGCATAGAATCAGATAGACCAGAAAAATATCAATGTATGCTTCCACATAGTTATAGCCTACATTAGCGGCAACTTTAGCCCTTAACGTGATTTCCTTCAGCGACATCGCATAGCCGAGTGATGTTCCTTTGATCAAATTGGTGGTGACGGTGCAAATGTTAGGCAGTGCCACCACCAGCAATTGAGGAATCATAATTTCCCGGTATGCCTGTATTTTCGTCAACCCCACGGATTGCGCTGCTTCCAGCTGGCTCTTGCAAACACTGCTTAGGGCCGATCGGAAGACCTCAGCCAATGTCGCAATGCTATTTAACGAAAAGACGATAAAAGCATACCAAATAGGGTTTACATCATAAACGGCCATGTCAATGTTTGCTTCGGTCAGTATTGCAGCCACCAGCGTCGGAACACTGTTATAAATGATAAAAATTTGTACGATCATCGGCGTGCCTCGGACAAAAGAAATATACAACTGCGCCAGTTGATTGAAAATCGGCACGCGATTCGTTCGAGTCAATGCCAAAGCAAAACCTGCGGGAATCGCAATTAACAAGGCTACCGTTGTAACGAGCATTGCGGTCGGCGCTCCAGCCAACGCAATAAAAAAAGTATCCATTAAAAAATTGTAATCCAGCATTGCGTCACCTTCCTATCCCGCCTTAGCCACTTGTGTTCCCTTGCTCAACCTGGTTTCCACCTTGGCGAAAAAATGCTCTGCAAGCAATGAAACTAACCAATAAATAATCGACAAGCCTAAATATGTTTCCAACGCATGCGCATTATAATTGCCTGCAATAATCAGATTCGCTTCTCCCATAACGTCGATCAAGCCTATCGTATAGGCCAGAGAGCCTTCTTTAATCAAAGCCAGAAATGAATTGCCGATGTTCGGCAACGCGATGAAAAACGCTTGCGGTAAAACAATCGTCCGATAGGCTTGCAGATTGCTGAGTCCGACGCTCACGCCCGCTTCAAATTGTCCCTTGTCAACTGCGCCATAGGCCGTTCGGATCACCTCACACATGGCTGCCGCAAATTGCAGCGAAAAGGTAATCACGATAAAGATCAGCTTGTCTACATCGCCCAGATCGATGCCAATCCCGGCTGCAAGTGCCGGAATACCGTAATACGTCAGAAACAGCAACACAATGGACGGCGTGCAGCGCAGCGCTGTCGTATAAGCCGCTGCCGCCGCTTTTGCAGCCGGATTTTTTCCGATTTTCGCAGCCGCCAGGACAAAACCTGCCGCCGTACCAAACAATACCGACAATGCAGTGACCAGGAACGTCACTTGCAAATACGGCACTAACACCGGTATGGCCTCAATGATATATGCCGCATCGAAATATTTTTCCATCGCGTAGTTCAGCCCCACTCTCTTAGCGCTCTACTTTGTCCAACACCTCAAACAGATCTCTGCCGTAAAACTGTTTGCTGAGTTCATTTGTTTTCTTCTCCGCTTTCAACTGTTTGATAGCCTTATCATAGGCATCTGCAAACTCTTCTTCATTCTTATTGAACAACGGCCAGGTCTTAATGACGGCAAATTCATTGTAAACAACATCATTAGCCAGGTTATGATAGATGCCTTTTTCTGCTTTTACCTGATTGTCAAAAACGCCTTCAATAATAACGCCGCCGTTTACACGTCCTTCATTCACCCATTTCACCACATCGACGGTAAACGAATCGCCAGCCTGCAGTTTCACCGGATTGTTCGCATTCTTTTTATTGTATTCATCAATAATCGTATATTGTGCATTGTTGGCCGCAATCGGCGCTAATGTAAAGCCAGCCGAAGCAAAATCCGCTAAGCTCTTGATTTTTTCATTCTCTTTCTTTAACACCAGGCCGGCGCTGCTCAGACCGATAAACTCCTTGGGAAAGACAAATTTTTTGGTCCGTTCTTGCGTCCAAAACGCATTCTTAATCCCAACCTGGTATTTGCCCTGTTCAACACCAAGCAACAAATCATCACTGGTCGTTCCCACAAATTCGAATTCATATTGCGGCAATGCTTTAGCCACCAACTTCATGACTTCTACATCATAACCAGTTGCATGTCCCTTGTCGTCTTTATAGGAAATCGGTTTTGAAGCCTGATCATAGGCAACTTTGACTTTTCTTGTTTTTGCCGTTGAAGCATCTGTTTTCGTCGAACTGCAACCGGCAAATATCGTTGCAGCCATAACTGCGATCAGCCCGGTTACTGCCAATTTAACCATCTTTTTCTTCATGTTCGCTTTCCTCTTTTCCATTTTATTTCCACCTCATCTCTCGATTTTGCCGTAGCCTTTATCCCTCCCTGCTCCGTCTTCATGCAAACAGACGTCCCTGCAACAAATCATCAGACATAAAAAAGGTTAAATCAAGTCCGTTTGGACCCGATTTAACCTTCAGTCATCTGATCAGTTAATGCAGGATATTTAATTTTTCTCATCTTATCATCTTGCAAAGCAAGCGTCAAGTACACTTTATATCCCTCTTCGGCATTTTTTCTATCAATTTGTAACCTTCCGTTTCACCCATAAGTTTATTGCATCATTACAAAAACACTCGCGCTTCTTCTTCGCATTGTGATTTTGTCCGCTTTATCTGTCATTCTTACTTTGCGGCGCTCAAACGCTTAATCAGATCGAGATATTTCGGATATTTTTCTGCCAGTTCCTGGTAGCTGCACAATTGGAAATCCTTATAATCAAAACCAGGCGAGACCATACAGCTGACAAGGCCAAAAGAATCCTTTTCCGCCACTTCAGCGCCAAAAATAGTTCCCGCCGGAACCAGGACTTGCGGCAGTTGACCGTTCGCCACGTCAAGGCCGAGTTTCACGCTGCGCAATACACCTGCCGAATCGATCATATGGATAAGTAGCGGTGAACCATCATGAAAAAACCAAATTTCATCCGACTTTAATTTATGAAACTTCGATACCCCACCTGATTTTAAGAGATAGTAGATTGTCGAGGAAAGAGCTCGTTTTTCATCGCTTTTATTCGCTAAAACCGTTTGACTATTTTTGTACAGTTCTTTAAAATATCCGCCTTCGATATGGCCTTCTAACTGCAATGTATTGATATAGTAATCCGCTGTGAATTTTGCCGTCTTGGCAAAATCCGGCATTTGATTTGCACTCTGTAAATCGCCAGAATTTGCAGCACAAAGCGACACGCTCGAAAACAACACAATCAATGCGCCTAGAAGAATTTTTTTAACCATTTTTACTCACCTTTCTTCCACTAAACTTTTTTATAACATAGCTCCCATTCGATAATGAACGCCGTCTTTTCTCAAATTCTTTCTTCTCCGTTATTTTCCCTGCCCGAAACATTCATTAAACTCATCACATCTACTCTGGTCACGAAAACATTTCGTTTGCTCCTCAAATGCGTTATAATTAAGATATCCAAATAATCCCATCATCGCAAGGCAGGTGAATAACATGAACAATAGCTTTGTTCGTCTTACTGTATTTGCCTTTTTGCTGATCGGCGCCGTAATCGCATTACTGCCGAATCAAAGAGAGAGCGAGCCGTTTTTTGCCCCGCCGGCCGCACCGCCAGCGGAGATTGTCTTCGGCGCTAATCTCGAACTCAGCGGTAAATTTGCCGCCTTGGGCAAAGCCTCTCTGTCCGGCATTCAAATGGCGATTGATGAAATCAATCGCGGCGGCGGCTTGCTCGGCAAGCCTGTTCGCCTGGCAATCGCCGACAACCGTTCCGATGAAACCTCTGCTTCTGCCGTATTTCATCAATTAACGCAACAGGATCATGTCGTCGGCATTATCGGGCCCGTTTATTCAACTACCGCAATCGCTTCGGGAACTTTGGCCGACACCTTTAAAATTCCTTTTATCGCAACGTTGGCAACTAATCCCCGCGTGACTATCGATGACAATGGCCGAGTTCGTCCGTTTGCTTTTCGCATTTGTTTCATCGATTCCTTTCAAGGCACAGCAATGGCCAATTTCGCTCTCACCGCCCTTCAAGCCCGCAGCGCCGCTATTTACATCGATGATTCCGCCTATTACGCTCAAGGCTTAGCCTCTTTTTTTGAGCAAGCGTTTATGCAAAAAGGCGGCCAGATTCTGGCTAAAGCAGGTTACTCTCCCCAAACGAAAGATTTCAAACCAAAACTAGACGAATTGCTCGCTCCATCTCCTGACGTACTGTTCATTCCCGGCTATTATACGGAAGTCGCCAAAATTATTGCACTGGCCCGGAGCAGCGGCTTTAACAAACCCATTATCGGCGGAGACGGCTGGGAAGAACAACTCTTAGTCAACGCAATCGGCCCAGCAGCATTGAATAATACCTTTTACTGCAGTCACTATTCTCCCGGAGACGACAGCCCTGCCATCCAAAACTTTATCAGCAGCTATCAAATCTTTACCAAAGGCAGCGAACCGATTCAGGCCAGCGTAATGGCCTACGATGCGACCATGCTTTTGGCCGATGCCATTCGCCGCGCCGCTGAACCAGACCAGCAAAAAATTCGCGATGCCCTGGCAGCCACAATAAATTTCCCCGCTGTAAGTGGCCTGATCCGCTTTGATAATCATCACAACCCTGAAAAAAATGCCGTCGTTATCGAAATACGCAATGGTAAGGGACAATTCAAGCAACGAATCAGCCCCTGACTCTTGGATTGAACCAGCAAGCGCCTCGATGACACAGATCCTGATCGCTACACAAATATCCCTTTCCTTGGTTGACAACTTTGCACTGGCCATACTATAATGTCCTAAAGTTGCATATGTATGCTGATTGGAAACACCAAAGGCAGGATAGAACCTCTTTATGCAGAGGTTCTATCCTGCTTTATTTTTTTCCATATGCCAAAGGAGGTTAGCCGAATGAAACAGATTTTCACACGTTGTTGTTGTTCTTCCCTTGTCGCAAATTGATTCATTTTAAATAACAGGAGGGTCCAAATATGAACAACACCGTCTATCTTATCGCACATCTGACAGTAGCCATTGCACTGCTTTATTTTTTGTATCGCTTACAAAAACGCCAGGTTTCCTTCGGCTTGCGCATCTTATCCGGTCTTGGACTCGGCATCGCATTCGGCGCAGCGCTTCAACTCATATGGGGTTCCGGCTCGCCATTGATCGGCCAAACGACGCGCTGGCTTGATATTGTCGGCGTCGGTTATGTCCGCCTCTTAAAGCTTCTCGTTATGCCATTGGTGCTCGTTTCGATCAGTACGGCCATCATCAAAATCAAAAATATTCAATTGTTAAGTAAAACTGGTTCATTGATCATCGGTTTACTACTTTTTACCACCGCCATCGCCGGAGCAATCGGCGCCGGTTCGGCACTTGCTTTCGACCTCAACGCTTCTTCACTCTCCTCTGGTGAAGCACAACTGGGCGCGACAAAAAATCTGGAAACCACGTTTGACAAATTCCAGACGAAGCCGCTGCAACTGCAGTTGATCGAGATCATTCCGACGAATCCCTTCCAAGCCCTGACCGGACAAAACAGTACTGACACATTATCCGTAGTTCTTTTGGCAGCATTGCTTGGAATCATCGTCTTAAAACTGCAAGAGCATAACCCTAAGGCAGGTGCTTTTTTGGCACAAAGCATCGAAGCCGCCCATGCCGCAGTTCTACAACTCGTCGATTTCGTCCTAACCTTGTCACCATACGGCGTCTTAATGCTGATGACAAAATTCATTGCCGCCAGTAATCCGACCGAGATATTCAAGTTGGTTCAATTCGTTGCCGCTTCCTATGTTGCGCTACTGGCAATGTTTATCGTTCACCTGCTCTTGGTCTATCTCAGCGGACTGAACCCCCTCTCGTATCTGGAAAAAACCGCTCCTGCTCTTGCCTTCGCTTTTACTTCACGCACCAGCGCAGGCACATTGCCTCTGACGGTGGAGGCGATGACGAAAAAACTCGGCATCAGCGAAGGTCCCGCCAATCTCGCGGCTTCACTTGGCACGAGCATCGGTCAAAATGGTTGCGCGGGAATATATCCGGCCATGCTGGCCGTGATGATTGCCCCCAGTGTCGGCATCAATCCTCTTGAACCCTTGTTCTTATTAAAACTGATCGCGGTTGTCGCTCTCAGTTCCTTCGGCATCGCCGGCGTTGGCGGCGGCGCCACTTTTGCCGCTTTACTCGTTCTATCAACGCTGGGCCTCCCCGTCGGACTCGTCGGGCTGTTAATCGCTATCGAACCCCTGATTGATATGGGTCGTACCGCACTGAACGTTAGCGGCGCAATCACCGTCGGTTGGCTGGTCGAACGCTTCGAACGAAGCAAGCGCCAGACAAGCGCTACCCAGTCCAACTCCTCAAAGTTACCAACGGCTTCCTAACGTAAAGACCAAGAAGCAACCGTTCTTTTTTCACGGTTGCTTCTTCTTTTTCTCTAGCAAAATAATTTTAAAAAATTCTCTTCATTTCTTTTTCCTTTTAATCTTACAACGACAAACTACTTTATATTTCAATTTCTGTTTTAAATACAAGGGTTCCTTTTCCGCCTACTTTAATTTGTACCGGTTCACCTTTTTCAATCGCTACCTCCACATCGACAGTTCCACTGCGAGCAATAGCCTCGCCTTGCATTCCGCGAAACGAAAAAGAGGTATTGTCATGTGCAATCAATTTATGTTTTACCAGATAAGCGCCAAGCGGACCATGCGCATTGCCTGTCACAGGATCTTCGGCAATACCGATGGCCGGAGCAAACATCCGACCGTGCGTTAAAACAGGACTAGGCTGCGAGGCAAAGCAAAAAACATAATAGCCATTACAGCCGATCTCTTTGCTCAATTCACGCAGCATTCCCTGATCCGGCGACAAACGGTTAAGCGTTTGTCTGGACGTAATCCCAACCATTACTTTGGAATGTCCGGTGGAAACAATCTGAATGGGGCAACGTTCATCAACATCCGCTTCGCTTAACGTCAGCGCGTTTAATAATCGCTTACGAACTGCGCCGCGCAGAATCGTTGAAAACTCGACTGCACCTTGCGTCATCCAGATTGTATAATCGTCTTCCTTTACAATATCCACCGGCAAAATACCAATTTGTATTTTTTGCCGCACACGGCTCGTTTCCAGTTTTTTTTCGATAGCCCGAATATAGTGGGCGGCAATAGTGGCATGCCCGCATGACGGCACTTCCATGGTCGGCGTAAAATACCTTAGCTTAACGTCATGGCTATCATCATCAGGCGGAAACAAAAATACCGTCTCCGAATTGTTAAGCTCGCGCGCAATCTGCAACATATCCATCTCTGATAAGCCTTGCGCATCCGTAACCACACCAGCAGGATTTCCTTTAAACTTTTCTGTCGTAAATGCATCAATCTGATAAACCGTATATTTTTTCATGCTCCGTCTCCCGCTCTTTCTATTTTTTCTCTCACTTGCCATAATAGTGGTAAAATAGAGCTAAGTACAATTCAAAATCATAAAGACAGCTATTGAAATCAATAATAGCAACGGGTAGCATCCATTACTTTTGCGAGGTAGCGAATGGACATTAAACATTTGATTACATTTAAAACAATTGCACAACTAGGCAGTTTCACAAAAGCCAGTCAGGT
This sequence comes from Azotosporobacter soli, assembly GCF_030542965.1. Taxonomy (NCBI): domain Bacteria; kingdom Bacillati; phylum Bacillota; class Negativicutes; order Selenomonadales; family Sporomusaceae; genus Azotosporobacter; species Azotosporobacter soli. The sequence goes on along the minus strand of NZ_JAUAOA010000008.1, from coordinate 109,381 downwards.
CTTAAACTATTCCCAGTCCACTTTAACGATACACATCCAAACAATCGAAAAAGAATTGGACGGTCGGGTCTTTGACAGAATCGGCAGGCACATTGCGATAACGGCTTTAGGCAACGAACTCTTACCACTTGCGGCTGCAATCATAACAAACTATGAAGAAATCGAAACCTTAAAACGCCCTCACGACAGCGGCAATCAAACCATTACATTAGGCATGCAAGAGTCGGTGGCTCTTTACCGTTTACAACCGCTCATCAGGCGTTTCCAACAAACTCACCCCCAGGTTACGCTCATTCAAGTTTTGGGCCATAAATCCGAATTAACAGAAAAACTTCTCGCATCCGAACTCGACGCAATGTTCGTTATGCAACGCCGCGATGAACAGGCACAGCTTCCAGCAGTGGAATTAGTCGAAGAAAAAATGGGGATTGTCGGCAACCACTCCTCTTTACATTCACTGACTGATTTAGCCGCCGAAACTACCGTATTTATTTATCCCAAAAACGATTGCAGTTATCGAAATATATTTGACAAGTACCTCGGCGGCTATGTAACGAAGCAGACGAACCTGATTGAAGCTTTAAGCATTGAAGCAATAAAAAACAATATCCTTCTGCATCACGGCGTTAGCGTTTTGCCATATAGCACTGTCGCAAGCGAAATTGCCTCGCGCCAACTGCGCTTTTTCGAATTGGATCTGACTGAAAAAGACAAAATCAGCACCCAGTTTCTCTATCATAAAAAGAAATGGCTTTCTCCATTACTTCACGAATTTACTTTTTTCGTTGAAAAAGAGTTGCGCTCTTAAACAAAATTAGCGCTAGTAACAATATTTTTTTGCACACAAAAACAAGATGAGCGAATTTTTCTATTCGCTCACCTTGTTTTTGTTTAAGCATCACACTCTTACTCCGCGTTATTTCCCAAAGACGCGGCTCCGCTGCTTTTGATTTGTCTGCCAAGGCAACCAATCAAATAAAGCAGCAACAATACAGCAATAAGACAGAACACCGCGCCCAGAGCGAAGAGGATCAATTCGCTCTGGTTTTGCGAAAGAAGATTCTCAGGAATCTTGGTAAGCTGCACGGAAAGGCGCAAGGCCGTTCCCGTCAAAATCAGATTAATGCCTACCGAGCCGCATTTCTGGTTCACATATTTTTCACTCTCCGCTAACCAGGAATGTGGCTGACGCAAGAAGATACGCTGCAGTAACTGTCGCTCCTTTAACACTAGGCCTATCCCTAAAAAAAGCGCGGCAATATCATCTTCCTCATCATACATGGCTTTCACATCATTCTCGGGTGAAATGGTCCATCGCAGCAAACTATAAAAAACCTTTAGCGCAACTGCCAAAATCAGCATGCTCAATAGCAGCAATGATCTTTGCCCAAATAGCAGCTGCCCCAGATAATGAATGAAGCATGCAAACACAAGAAAGCCTCCTTTCGCGCACTTTTTCAACCGCACCTCTGACTTACCTCATTATTGCTTTACAGCGTCTTCAGAAGCATACGTCAACGCCAGCATCGTAACGTCATCGAATTGCTCCGCGCCACCGGCAAAGGAAACGACCGCCTGCATCAGCAACGGAATAAACACGTCCGGTTTCCCGCTAGGTTCACTTTGCAGGAGATGTTCTACGCCTTTGGCGGAAAACATCTCTGCCTTGTCATTTTGCGCCTCCGTTACGCCATCGGTATATAAGAGCAGCATATCACCCGGCAGCAATTGACGACATGTCGAGTCGTAGACGCGGTCTTCATCCACCCCCGCCGCCGGTCCGTGGCGTTCACAAAGCAATTTCCATTGGCCGCGCGCATCGCGCAAATACGGCGGATTATGGCCTGCATTGCAATATTTCAATTCTCCGCTCGCCAAATGTAAGATGCCGCAAAACAACGTTACGAACTGAACCGATTCATTCCCCCGGCACAGTCCCTGATTTACGCGGGTCACAATTTCCGCAATATCGTCCTCCCGATCCGCCTGCGCCTTGAAGAGCGTTCGCGTCGCCGCCATCAATAGCGCCGCCGGCATTCCCTTACCTGAAACATCACCGATCATAAAACATAATCGATCTTTATCGAGAAAGAAAAAATCATAAATATCGCCGCCGACTTCTCTGGCCGGTTCCAACAGTCCGTAAATCGCCAGACGACTTTGTTCGGAAAATGGACCGAAATCCTTCGGTACCAAACTCAACTGGATTTCCCTTGCCATGCTCAATTCCGCTTCTAAACGTTCGCGAACCATGCGGTTGCGCCGTTCTTCCCGTAGTGTTGCAACGACAAAGATAAAAATAACCACCATCACGACATTGCCCAGCAGCATCGGCACTAGGATAAAGAACTGCAACTGAATCGCGGCGACTTTATCAACCGCAGCCGCCAGCGCCAAGCAGCGGGCAAACACTTCAAACACTGCAGTAAAGAGAGCCGCCTCTTTCGTTGTAACCACCTTACCGCCGCGAAAATAATAATAACCGCCAGCCGCTGCGCCGGACAAAAAAGCGAGAAAGCTGGCTACTGCCAGATGTTCACCGCCTAATGAATAGCGGATCAGCGCATTCATAGCGCCAACCGTCATCCCCAGCTTCGGCCCGGCCAGCAACCCTGCCAGTATCGCACCGGAATGAATCAGTGCAACGACATTGCCGCCCACTTGTAAACCATTGGCTGCTCCGTACAGAGAAAAGGTGATGAAAACGCCGGCTGCGATCGCCTCTTCACGCAGCGTCCATACGTTATTGAACATATTAACAAAGAACTTGGTTCTAAGCAGCAAATAGGCGACTACCGCCATCACGCAGGATTTTTCCAGCATGTCCAACAACATCACGATAGTTCCTTGCGCATCCAACAAGATTACGATAGTTTCTTGCGCATCCAGCAAGCTGATTCCCCCTTCCACTGAAGAGATTTCTCTGTTCACAGCGTGTCGCTTTGTCGCTTTGCCCGACCTCACACCTTTTAACGCTTATATCAGCGATGCAGTTTCATGACGATCGACTCCAGCCAGGCGTCGGGCAAAAGCCGCTTGCCGATGCGCATCAAACGGTAACGCCAGTCTACGACACAGCGTAGCGGCATTCTTTTGCTTTGCACCATTTTCAGCACGGCTTCCGTCACTGCATGCATTGGAATTCCGTCTTTCTCCGACTCCGCCATCACGGCAACAGCCTTCGTTAAAGGAGCCTGATAAGGAGACTCCTCTTTGTCAAGCAGCGTGACAATATTGCCGGCGCCTTCGGTCTTGATATCCCCCGGTTCCAGCAATGCAACGCAAATGCCAAACGGTTCGACCTCCATCCGTAAACTTTCGGACATCGCAGCCAACGCTGCTTTGCTGGCGCAATACATGCCGAAAAAAGGCACTGCGATAAAGCCCGCCACGGAACCGACATTGATGATCTTGCCGTTACCCTGACGGCGCATCTGCGGCAAAACAGCCCGGCACATGCGTAGCACGCCGAAAAAATTCGTTTCAAACTGCCGCTTCGCTTCTGCCAGACTTGTGTCTTCGACCGCGCCCGCATCGCCATAGCCGGCATTATTAATTAAAACGTCAATGCGCCCTGCGTCCTTCAGCACCTCGCGAACCGCATCCTGCACCGACTCTTCCTCACAAACATCGAGCGTCAGCATCGTCCAGCCCTCTTGCCCCATTTTCGGTTTGCGCGATGTGCCATAGACCCGAAACCCTTCCGCCGTCAGTCGCTCAGCCATCGCCCGTCCGATACCCGACGAAGCGCCGGTGATCAAAACCACTTCTTGTTCTTTCTTCAAGACATTCCTTCCTCTTCTTTCTCCTTGAGCCTGCTCTTATGCAGAAAATCTCAAGTCTTTTACGCCATACGTTTACTTTTCCACTCATACAGCCAAAAACCTGCTGCAAACTAAACGCGGCATATTTTTTCCGCTTGCAGCGCTGCGAATCTTTTCTGCAACATCAAGCTGTCTCTTGACAGGACGCTACAACGAGAGTACAATTAATTCGAAGGTTATCGAATCGTCAAAGGCAGGCAATAACGATGGAAACGAAAAAACTGGCAAAGATTTTCAAAGCGCTTTCCAATCCTAACCGACTGGAGCTGTATCTGAAAATCGCTAAAACACACGAACAACGCTTTGATACCGGCTGCGAATGCTTCGTCAGTGAAATTATCGACAGTCTGAAAATTGGCGCGCCGACCATTTCACATCATATCAAAGAATTAGCCAACGCCGAATTGATCATTACGGAAAAACGCGGCAAGTTTCTAATTTGCCGGATTAATGAAGATCTGGTGCAGGACTTATGCCGGACAATGGCGCTGCAAAATCCAAAGGATTCTTAACGACGCCGCAGGTGCGGTGTTTTTAAGAAGTAACGATTCGATGGTTGTGAAAGTATTGTAATGAGCGTGTAGAAACGCAACGAGGGGGATATTTATGGAGTTTCAAGAGCTTACGCTGAATGACAAAACATTATTTGACCGTTATCTGCAAGCGGGCGGCTATGAAAATGCCCATTTAAATTTTACAAATTTATTCATGTGGCGCAAAGCAACCAAACTGCGTTGGGCAGAAAGCGACGGTTATATCTGTCTGAAGACCGAATGGCAAGGTGAGAAGGCATTCTGTCCGCCGATCGGCGAAGGGACCGGTCTCGCCTTATTGCTCGACAAGCTGGAAGACGTTTGCCGTCAAGAAGGCTTCCGACTCGAATTCCGCGGCGTCGAAAACAAAGTTCGCCTTCAATTGGAAGCCGCCCGGCCTGACTATTTTTCCTTTGCACCGGATCGTGATGATTTTGACTATGTATACCGTAGCGAAGACTTAATCAAGCTCAGCGGACGCAAATACCATGCAAAGAAGAATCATCTTAACTCATTTCGCAAATCATACGGCAATCACGAGTACCAGACGATGGATGCCCTCAACGCGCTGGATTGCATCACTTTCCTCGACGACTGGTGTCGCCAGCGCGGCTATCAAAGCGGCGATGAGCTGGATCAGGAACGAGGCGCAGTAATCGAAGCTCTGACGAATTTTTCAACACTCGATCTTAGCGGCGGAATTATCTATGTTGACGGCGCAATCCAGGCTTTCAGCTTCGGCGAACAGGTCCGCCCTGACATGGCGGTAATCCATGTGGAAAAAGCGAACGCCGAACTGCGCGGCATTTATCCGGCAATCAACCAGCGCTTCTGCCAGGAAGCCTGGAGCGACGTGCAATATATTAACCGCGAAGAAGACATGGGGCTTGAAGGTTTGCGTTTGGCAAAAGAATCCTATCATCCTGTCAAGTTCGTCGAGAAATACCGCGCAACGCTGTCCTCGGCCAAAGCAAATGCAACGCGCTGCTGCAGCAACGTCGCTTCCTGATTTTCAAGCGCTCCCGAACTGCAAAAAGATGCCCAGGCAAATTCATTCTTGCCTGGGCATCTTTTTCACTTTTCACCTTATATCGTTACGCCATGCTTAGCAGCTCTTTAATGCCATTAATGACTTGGCCGCCGTGTTCCACATTGCCAAAACCATATCGGGCAAAGATGAACGGGATCTGCGCAATTTTCGTCGCTTCATAATCGCCCTGCGTATCGCCGACATAGGCCGCATCGCTTATCTTGTTCCGCTCCATCAGCAGCCGGATGTTCTCACCTTTTGGACGGCCGGTATCGCCAAAGCACTCCCAGTCGCTAACATATTCTTCAATACCGGCTTTTTTCATGAACAGTTCGATATAACCCGATTGGCAGTTGCTGACAATAAAGATGCGATGCGTTTGCGCCAACGTCTTTATCGTTTCAACCACATCCGGATAAAGAAGATTTGCCGTATTTTCCGCCAACGCCTCATGCTCATATACACAGCATTTTTCCATGAGCTGTTCCTTTGTCTTTTCATCGGCATCGTGAAACAGACTGTCTGCAATCGCTTTCATCGTCTTGCCGAATTCTTTTTTTAAAACGGCTGCACTGACCACGGCCGCCGTGTTTCCAACTTCGCCAATCGCCTTGTTCCAAGCTTCTGCCACAACGCCGGTGCTATCCCACAAGGTGCCGTCGACATCAAATATTATATCCTTCATCATGAAACCCTCTTTCCCTAGTGTATTGACCCTACTATTATACCTTTTTCTCCGGATGCTTTCACCTATTTTAAGCAGGTCTTTTCAGCGCATCAAAGAATTATAAATAGGATATGATTTAAAAAGCTTCTGAAAAAACAGCAAAGGGGTACTCTTCTATGTCCAGCTTCAATTTCGACAGTGCCGTCGCAGCCTTTCGCCGTTATACAGCATCCTTTGAACAAAAAGATCCGCTGATCGCCCTTAAATATGACCATACGTTCGGCGTCGTCCAAACCAGTCTCGAATTATCAAACGCGCTGCGACTCAATGAAGAAGATACGTCACTGGCAGCGCTGATCGCCCTGCTTCACGACATCGGCCGCTTTTGGCAGGTAGACCAAAGCGGCTCCTTTACCGATACACAGCAGCTCGATCATGCTGCGTACGGTTGCCAGCTCTTATTCGACGAAGGACATATTCGCGAATACCTGGCGGACTGCCGTTTTGACGCGTTACTTCGTTTTGCAATCGCCAATCATAGCGCCTTCAGCATCGCCCCCTGCCCGGATCCGCAAATGCTCCTGCATGCCCGTTTGATCCGCGACGCCGATAAACTCGATAATTTCCGCGTAAAAGACATCACCAGTATCGAAACCTTGCTGCAAGTCTCGCCGCAAGAGTTGAACCGCGCCTCGCTCAGCCCGCAGATTTATGAACAGTTTTTGCACTGCAGACAGATACGCCGCGAAGATCGCAAGACGCCCCTTGACATCTATGTCAGTTACATCGCCTTTCTCTTCGACTTGAACTTTTCCGCCAGTTACCATTGGCTCAAGAAACATGACTATGTCTCCCGCCTCTTCCAGCGCCTTTCCCCACATAATCCCGCAACTGAGCGCCAGCTTTACGAACTGAATAAGTCGGCCCAGCGCCACATCCGGGAAAGATTGGACGCTTGATCCGATTTCTTCCCAGCAACGCAGCCAGGAAGTTAAAGCAGCTGCATGGTTCTCCGTCATAATCAAATTTACATTAAGGAGTTGAAACGCAAATGATCCTCTATGACGACAAAAAACTTTTGCTTTCAGAAGGTGATGAAGCCTCCGCCGCTTACATCAGAAAGCAGTTGATCGCGTATAATATGGCGAGCGTTCCACGCGATGGCCTCTTGGAACTTGAACCATTGCAAATCGTTTTAAAAGATGAGGCCGGAACGATTGTCGGCGGCATCAATGCCAACACGATTGCCTATTGGAAAAAGTGCCGGATCGATATATTCTGGATTGACGAAAACTATCGCAAAACAGGCTATGGGAGCATACTTTTAAAAAAGGTGGAGGAAATCGCGCGGGATCGCGGCTGTACGGTGGTTCAATTGGACACTTATAGTTTTCAAGCGCCTGCATTTTATCAAAAAAACGGTTATGAAGTTTTTGGCGCGATCGAAAACTCGCCTACCGGCCATACACAGTACTTCTTGAAAAAATCGCTACTAAAATAAACCAGCCTGCTTTTCATTTTCTAGATTCCTACCACAAAAAATGAGGTGAGCGGATGAAAATCCGCTCACCTCATTTTACTGTTTTTGGGGGGTTAATCGGAAGTCGTCTTTTCTATGTAACGGCAATTGACGTTAAGGTGTTTCAAGTAAAGCAACAATCTTTCATAAAGCGGCTGCGCTTGCTCGCCATACTTTTCTTCCAGATTTTCGCCGATTTCCCGCACCGTTCTCCTGCCGTCGATTTGCAGAAAGACATAACTTCCATACTCATCCAGTGATCGCCTCGTATACTCCGGAATCCGAAAAGCAAGTTTGCGGAAAAAACGTTGTATCGGATGATCTTGTTTTTTGCGTATCGTTACAATATTGTCCGCACCGACTTCATAATCTACGGCGTCGGCGATCTTAAATATTGCGTCTAACACGTCTTCATTACTATTTGGCATTTTTTACTTTGCTGGAGATTATCGGGAGGATGGTCGCTACAATCAGAACCACCAGCAGAAGGAACGCCATTCCGTTCGTAGCGGCAAAACCGCTCGGATCACCAACTTTAATGACATTCGTCACTTGCAGGATGATGCCGATCAGACCCACGATCGAACCACCAGCAACCAGTCCGGACGACAAGCTAATGCCATTGGAAACCTTCACTTCTTTTTCTTTTTCAGAGGTGCACATTTTTTCCACAAACCAGCGAACCAAAGCGCCGATCAGAATGATCGAAGTAGTGGAAATCGGCAGGTAGAAACCGATTGCAACCGTCATAATCGGCAGTTTCAACAGATACAGTACCACGCCCATGACAACGCCTACAATGATCAGCGGCCAAGGCAATTGCCCCGACATGATGCCAGCCGTCAACGTCGCCATCAGGTTGGCCTGCGGCAAAGCAAACGGAACACTGTCGCCCGTCATCGCCAATTGGCTCGAAAGCAGCAGGATAACGCCGACAACGACAGCTACGCCAACGACGGAAGCGATCGTGAAGTATTTATCCATTTCATTTTTCTCGCCGCCAATGATGAAATTAACTTTTTGCGATTGGCAATAGCCGCCCGCAATCGAAATGGCCGTAACGATGAAAGTACCAAACAAGAGCAGCGACCGGTTGCTTTCAGGATTCTGCCAGCCCATCACAACGAAGAGCAGCGTAACCAGAACCAACGAAGCGATCGTCATGCCTGATACAGGCAGATTCGAAGTACCGATCGTACCGGTCAAGCGACCGGAAACGATAACGAACAAAAGCGAGAGGAACAACGATAACACGGAAGCAGAGACAGCCATGACCATATTGCCGCCCGAGCTCAGGAAGCCAGCTAAAAAGCCGACGACAATGCCGCCGATCAGAATCGTGTTCGCAGAAGACGAACCGCCTGATTCATTCGACGATTTTGCATTAAGCGTTTCTTTAATTGAGGAAATAATCGTCGGGATCAGCTTGATCGCACCGATCAGACCGCCCGAGAGCATCATGCCCGCGCCGATATATTTTACATAGCTGCCTGCAATATGCTTGACTTGCATCGCGCCGATCGCAACGCTGTGGTTATTCCATACCGTTACGCCGTCTTTAGCAAAAGACGAGAAATAGCCAATCAGAGGCAACACGCCAAAGTTAGCCAGGATCGAGCCGGCAAACATCGTCAACGAAACATCCATGCCGACGATAAAGCCGATGCCGACCAAAAGCGGGTTAACTTCAATGGCAAATTTCCATTTGTAAAAGGTTTCATTGACAAAGCTGATTACGTTATTTGAGACATTCAAAAACGATTCCGTGACCACGGTAATCGCACCGCTGATAACGAAACCGATGCCCATGTACTTTACAGATTCGCCTGCACCTTCGGAGGCAACCAAGGTTTCCGAGATCGCCATCGACTCCGGATACATCAACGTGCCGTGTTCTTCCACCAGCAAATAATTGTATACCAGCGAGGCAATACCAATGCCGAACAGCACGCCGCCTACGCCGACTGCCAGACCTTCCGCGAAAGACACTTGCGCGCCGATCAACAGGATGGACGGTAAAACGAAGATGATACCGCTGGCAACGGATTCGCCGCCGCTTGACATACCTTGAATCAAGTTTTTACCAAGAATGCCCTTTTGTTTCGCAAACGTTGCGATAAAGGCCGAACCGATAATCGCACCCGGTATGCCCGCAGCAACGGTAAGACCCGATTTCATGCCCGAATAGGCAGTCGATGCTGCAAACAAAGCAGCCAGAACAATACCGATAATCATTACTGCCAGGTTTCCACCCGATTTAGAGCCGCTGGAAATGTACGGTACATAATTCTTACCGGCTACACCGCCATACGCATCTTTGGATAGCTTTTTCTCCATCATACATACCCCATTTGTTTTTTATTTACATATTGCAAGATGATTTTCAATAAAATGTATTATAAGAACGTTTCGAGAAAATCCGCTTGCAATGATGTCGCCGCAAATCATTTTACGCTTTTCAATACTTCCAACAAATATTGCCACATCCGCTGCACGGATGAAATGCTCATATGCTCATTCGGTGTATGTACATCATACAAATTAGGACCGAATGAAATCGCATCCAACTGCGTGAATTTCTCCGAAAAGAGTCCGCATTCAAGTCCGGCGTGGATCGCCGTGATGTGCGGCTTCTTGCCGTACATTTTTTCATATACCGATTCGAAAACAGTACGGATCTTCGAATCCGGATTGTACGCCCATTCCGGATAGCCAGCCTCTGCAACGACGCTTCCGCCATTCAGCTTCGCCGTTGTAACGATTTGGTTATACAATTCATTGCGCAGACTTCTAACCGAACTGCGCACCGAAGTGATGAAATCGATCGAGTCGTTGCCGACCGCGACCACGCCAAGATTCAAAGAACTTTCCACCAAGCCTTTGATGTCCATGCTCATCGAGATAACACCATTAATCAGCAGATACAGATAGGTAATCACGTTTTGCGTCGCTTCTTGCGAGAGCACCTGCACAGGAAGCGCAGACAGCACTTCAAAATCGACTCGCACGTTTGCATCTGCCGTACGTAATTCCGCGGCAAACATTTCGCCATACGTATGAAGCGTCTGCTCAACAGGCTTTTGCGCTTCCGGTTTTACCAGAATAACGGCATCAGCCTCACGCGGGATTGCGTTATGCTTGGAGCCGCCGCTGAGTGAAACAAGTCTGCACTCGGTTTCCGTCAAAAGGGCCATCAGAATGCGCCCCATCAATTTATTGGCGTTGCCCCGCCCCTTGTCGATTTCCATGCCTGAGTGTCCGCCCTTTAATCCTCTGAGCTGAATCCGATATGCCTTCAGCTCAGGCGTAGGTGTTTCCCAGGTCGCAGGAATGGTCGTCTTTGCCGTGATGCCGCCCGCACAACTTACCAAAAGTGTGCCTTCTTCTTCCGAATCGATGTTGATCAGCGTCCTGCCCTCAATATGGCGAGGATCCAGGGCAATCGCCCCGTTCATGCCGGTTTCTTCCGAAGTGGTGCACAAAAGTTCCAGCGCCGGATGCGGATACTCATTAGAAGCCAAGATGGCCAGTCCCATCGCAAGTGCAATGCCGTTATCCGCGCCTAGCGTCGTCCCCGTTGCATAAATCATATCGTCGACAATGCGCAGCTTCAGCGGATCTTTCATAAAATCATGCGCTTCGTCCATGTTTTTTTCGCAAACCATATCCATATGCCCCTGCAAAACAAGGGCCGGACTCTTTTCATATCCGGGAGTCGCCGGCTTTTTGATTACAACGTTCCAGGCTTCATCCTGCACATAGGCCAAACCATGCTCTTTGGCAAAGCCGACCAGATAATCGCTGACCGCTTTTTCATTGCCCGATCCCCTTGGAATCTTCGACAACTGCGCAAAATATTGAAACACCTCAACCGGTTGCAACTCTTTAAGAACGTCTTCCATGATTTCACATTCCCTTCCTAATCGAACGAATCGCTTTATCTCAGCGCAAATCATGTGCAACATTGCACATTCCATTTTATACCACATTTTGTATTATGACAACAAGAATTTCTATTTTTTTCCGCTTTTTCTCTAAATTTGTTGCAAAAGTAAAGCAGCGTAAAAACTGCAGAGTAATTATTCAGTTTCTTCGTTTAATTCTAGCATTGCCTTCATTTTACAGCAATGACGTGATTGCACAGTTTTTTTTTCAATTCTTTGTTCAAACTATACACAAGGCTATGCAGTCTGCAGTCTGTGACCTTCTTGCGCTACAGTGTATTTTGTATTTTTTGTTAAGCTACGCTACGCGCGCTTAGATCATAAGAAAAGAGAGGCAAACGATTCCTTTCTCCGTTTGCCTCTCTCTTCTCATTTTGTACAAGGTGCTTCTCTTAATGAAGAAAATTTCCCAGCAGCTTATTCGTTACCTTTTCTTTAACTTTTTCCGTAACCTGTTCTCGCAGCTCTGCGCCTGAGCTCGGCAAATTACGGCTGCGCAGCGTTTCCATCACATCCTGGCTCAATTGTTCAGGATAAAATACGCCGAAATCTGTTTTTATCGCCAGATTGCTGACTTCGACCTCCGCCGCACCGCGTTTTATAAAATTGCCTGTTATCGTTCGAAACGCAATGCCGTAGGCTGTTCCATTATAGATGGTAAAGCTTCCTTGCATGGTAGCTGCCGCATTCGAGCCAACCGCCGTCCCTGTCATTGACAGCGGGCCGCTGACGTCTTTTTTCGTCAGCTGCGCCGTATCCAATCCGTTGCCGGAAAGCGTCAGATTGTACTGCGCCGTAAGCGGATAGACCACACCGCTCGCGGCGACGGAGCCTCCGCTCATGTTGCCTTGCGCGCCCAGCAATTGCAACGTTTCCTTTGCATAAGAAAAGCCGCCATGAATATTGCTGATTTGCTTATCGCCAAACTGCAGACTGCCCAGCGTAAAATTTCCGCTAAGCAACGGCGAAAACACGGAGCCGCTGATTTTCCCCTGCGCAGTCAACCGTCCACCGGTCTGCAAATCGGGCAACATCGCAGCCGGATCCGCATCCGGCATCTGAACGCTAAAATCCAGTACTTGTTCACCGGAAGGCATCGTCGTCACCCGTCCCTCTGTCGTGACGCTCTGCCCCTGATACAATGCTTCTCCCTCGCTAAACAGGATCGCCTCTCCCTGTTTTTCAAACTTGGCTCCGCCTTGCGTCAACGCTAAGGCCCCGGTCGTAGTGACGCCCGAAAAACGTCCGCTCAGCGTTTTCACCAACATGGCGCCCGATAAATTATCTTTACCGATTTTGACGCTGCATTCTGTAAGTTTGCCGTCCGTTATCCGAATGGGATCTTGCTCTGCCGTCAATCCCAATTTAGCCATTTCCACGCCTTTAGCTAAAAGCGTAAGTTCCGAATCGCCCTGCGTGTCCCACTGACCGTCTAATCTGACCTCAGCTTGTTCTACTTTTCCTACAGCGGCAAGTCCGACTTGACTTCCTTGGCGAACATCTATTTCACCGTTCAACTGTTCCACGCTTTGCGTGAGAACATCACTTTCCAGATGCAATTTCCCCTCTTGCACCTTCACGCCTCCGACAAAACCGGTTTCTTCTTTCGACGTCGGCTTCAACAGTCCCGTCCAGTTCAACTGGCCCTGTCGGTAAACGACCCAGATTTCCGGTTTTTCCAGCGTAATCCCTTGAATCAGTTGCGGTCCCAGCTTGCCCTTCCGTAAATCGTTCCAGTTGTAACGCAGCTGGACCCGCTCTATTTTTGCCAGCGTCTTGCCGCTCGAGTCAATCACTTCGACTGCTTTCGCCTGCACAGAGCCTAGTATCGATAAATCAAGACTACCCACGACGATTTGTCCGGTAACAGCCTCATTCGCCTGCACCAGTAACACTTCCGTCGCCGCTTGCCGTATCTTACCCGCAGTCCATTGAAATAAAAGCACGCCTGTTAAAAAAAACGCTGCCAAAACAAGCATGCTTATTTTTTTCTTGCTCCATTTCGTCCGTAAATCTGTTGCCGCTGCTCGCTCTTCGTCCATTCCCGTTCATGCCTCCAGATTTTTTTACATTCGGTTGATTATATCTCATTTGTTCACAATTTACAAAGATCCGAGGCGTGATTTCAATCTTTTGTAAGAAAAAAACGGCAGCCTACATTCTGCGCGTTGCAGATAGAGGCTACCGCTTTTTATTCAGCTTTAAGGATTTACCGTTTCTTTGTAGATTTGCTTGCCATCCTTAATTTCAAGAATTACAGCGCTTTTTACTGCGTCATGCTTTTCGTTCAACGTCAATGATCCGGTTACCGCCGGGAAATTTTTCGTAGCGGCAAGCGCTTCACGAATTTTTCCCGATTCGGTGCTGCCTGCCCGTTTGATCGCGTCAACCAAAGCATATGCTGCATCATAACCAAGAACAGCCATCGCATCGGGAACCTGACCATATTCTTTCTGATACGCTTCAACAAAAGCCTTCGATTTCTCGCTCTTATCATCGACCGAATAGTGATTGGTGAAATAGGTGTTATTTAGCGCGACCGCGCCTCCAATTTCAACCAACTTAGGCGAATCCCAACCGTCGCCGCCCACAAACGGCACCGTTATGCCAAGTTCGCGTGCTTGTTTAATGATTTTGCCAGCCTCTTCATAATAGCCGGGCAAATAGATCACTTCCGGATTCGTCGCTTTTATCTTGGTCAAAATCGTTTTGAAATCCTGATCCTTTTGCAAATACGCCTCTTCCGCCAGGATTTGTCCGCCGCCTTTTGTAAACGCCTCTTTGAAGAATTGCGTTAAACCCTTACTGTAATCGCTCGAATTATCAACCATAATTACCGCTTTTTTCGCCTTCAAGCTGTTGAGCACAAAATTTGCTCCGACAGTTCCTTGAAACGGATCGATGAAACATACTCGGAACGTATAGTTTTTAACTTTGCCGTCATTTTCATTGATCGTCACTTTAGGATTGGTCGTAGCTGCTGCAACAAACGGAATCTTGTTGTCTTCCGCAACCGTCGAGGCCGCAATTCCATTCGAACTGGTCGTAAAACCGGTTACCGCAATGACTTTATCTTGCGAAATCACCTTTGTCATTGCATTTGAAGACTCCGACGGCTCGCCTTTGTTATCGGCCTCAACTGTTTTAATTTGCTTTCCGAGAACGCCGCCTTTCGCATTGATTTCTTTAAATGCAAGTTTTGCTCCGTTATTGGCGGACGTACCAAATGAGGCCGTATTGCCGGTCAACTCATATACAACGCCGATTTTAATATCATTGTCGGTGCTTTTACCGCAGCCCGCCAACAATCCTGCCATCATCGCAACACCGGCTACTACGCTGATCCACTTTACATTTATCTTTTTAAACACAAACATGCCCCCTTCTCGCTTTATCTCCTGTTCTCTATTTTTCTTTTTCCCTTTGGTCTTTTTCCTATAGCTCCCTTTAAAACATCCCCCCCTAAGCAAAGCCTGGATAAGTTCAAAAAAAGACGCCTTGAATAAGTTTAACTTACTCAAAGCGTCTTCGCTTGAAAGACTTTTATTTGTCGCTATTTTACATTAGATTTACAAATAAGTAAATAGCTTTTCAAAACTTTTGTCGTATTGTATTGCATTTTGCTTTTTGCAGGGTTTCATTAGCGTGGCGCGAATTTCTTTCAAAATAGAACAGATAACGCCTTTCTTGAAAAATAAGACGCATATAAAAAGGGGACCTCCACATGAAAAAAGAAAGTTTTCTCATCTTGTTTCTGCTATTTTTCTTGCAGCTGCCTTCCCTCCAGGCAGACGCTGCTCTAAACGAGAGCCGTGCTAAAATCGAAGCGCAGTATGGCACGCCAGACTTAGTGGAGAATCATCAGAAACAATTTGCGCCCTGGCAGGAGTTGAGCGACACAACTGCCCTCGCCGCCGCATATGGCTATCTAAACGCAGTTGGCGAGTCCGTTTCGAGCCGCTGGCTGACGTATGACGAAAGGAACTGCGTTACAAAAGAACTGGTACTGTTCAAACAGGCGCTCAGCGTACGTCATTTTGCACCGACTTTTGGAAAAGAATATGACGTCGCCGCCAAAACGAGTGAAGTGTTTGTAGAACAAACGCTGCGTGGGGAACAATTGACCGCCATCCTCGTTCAGCCGGACGGCGCACGCGTGCAACTGCGCTTTCTGCCGCAAGGCTATGAGACAAAACCAAACATGCACACCAGGCTGATCGGTTTCGAGGCGTCACGAATTTCCGAGGACGAACTGCAGAGAAAACTATCGCAGCGCATTTGGCGCAAAACCGATAATTTTTTTCAAGAAAAATTGTATTTCTCCGAAACGTTAAAAAAACGCAAGCGCACCGACATGATCGTCATTCACCATACGGCAATTGAAGGAATGAGCGTTGCCGACATCCAACAACTCCATCTGTCAAACGGCTGGGCTGGAATCGGCTATCATAAAGTGATTCTGCCTGATGGAATGGTTCAAGACGGAAGGCCTTTGGAAATGGTAGGCGCGCATGCGCTCGGCGCAAATTTGCACAGCGTTGGCATTGTCGTTGTCGGCGACTTCGAGCAGCGTCGTCCAAGCGAAACGCAACTGATCAGTCTGCTGCAAATCACACGGCAAATGATGCACCGATATAAGATTACGCCAGAAAATGTTCGGCCGCATCGTGAAGCGACTGCAGGGACCAGTTGCCCAGGCGCGCAATTTCCCTGGACAGAGTTTCGCACACGCTTAAACGCAATGCCGTAAAAAACACGCTGCTCCGTCCTTGCATCTACGCAAGACAAGCAGGAAATAGGACATTCTACCAGAATATAGTATGATTATCTGCTAA
Source organism: Azotosporobacter soli (assembly GCF_030542965.1). Taxonomy (NCBI): domain Bacteria; kingdom Bacillati; phylum Bacillota; class Negativicutes; order Selenomonadales; family Sporomusaceae; genus Azotosporobacter; species Azotosporobacter soli. The sequence goes on along the minus strand of NZ_JAUAOA010000008.1, from coordinate 93,029 downwards.
ATTCAACTTCTTTAGGAGCACTTATGAATTATGTTCACTTATCCGTCATAAGTTCACTATTTGGCACACTGTCCATCCTTCTGATTTATCTCTACCTCTATCTGATGTATCGCGAACGTTATATGGGAATCTGGGTTGCCAGCTGGAGTATTCTGCTGGCACGCTATCTCCTTTTTGATTCCGGATTGCTTCCATGGACGCAATCGATTTTCGGCCTCGGCGTCTACCAAGCGCTGATCATTCTCAGTTCCAGCATGTTTGTCTGGGGCACCCACCTTTTCATCAACAAACCGTTTCACCAACGCTGGCTTCAAGTAACCGGCGGCGTCGCTCTATTAACCATAGCAGGCAACTTCTTTTTCACCTCACTAATTGACCGACTGTTGATCCCTGTTTTTTTTGGCGCTTTTTTGTGCATCTGGATTGGCCTCATCTTTATCCGCCATTTAAAGCTTGCCGGCATCGGCCATTACCTTACCGGTTACGCTTTCATCCTTTGGAGCCTGCTCACTCTCACGCTCCCGTTTACGGTTACGGTTCCTGAATTGGCGCCGTGGGGCTATATCCTCGGGGCCATCCTGCGTCTGGCCATTGCAATTGGAACATTAATGGTCTATTTTGAAAAAACCAGAACCGACCTGATCAGCAAAGAAGAACAATACCGTCTTTTGGCCGAAAATGCGATTGATATCATTTATCACCAACAATTGCAGCCCGAATCAAAGCTCACCTATATAAGTCCTTCCGTTTTTTCGATAACCGGCTACCGCCCTGAAGAATATTATGCTGACCCTCGCTTGGTCTTTAATCGCATCCATTCTGACGACCGTTCACTGTTCACAGCCTTTCTTCATGATCTGCCCCATTCCACCCAGGCACCGCTGACGTTGCGCTTCATGCGCAAAGATACGACCGTCTTGTGGGTTGAACAAAAGTGCGTCCCTATTATTAATGAACATGGAGAAGTCACTGCACTCGAGGGCATCATTCGCGACATTTCCGCCCGTATAAAGTTAGAGCAGATGTCCGCTATGTTCGATCGGATGAATATGGTCGGCAGCATGGCCGCCACCGTCGCACACGAAATCAGAAATCCGATGACGACGGTTCGCGGCTATTTGCAAATCCTCGGACGAAGTGAAAAATACCAGCCAGACAAAGATAAATTTCATTTGATGATTGGCGAAATTGATCGGGCCAATACGATTATCCAGGAGTATCTCGCTCTGTCCCGTGAAAAATCCGTCAATTTTAAAACGCATTCGTTGAACGGCATTATTGAATCCTTATTTCCGCTGCTCGAGGCGCATGCCACCTCCTCCAGAGTATCGGCCAGCCTGGTTCTGACTCCGCTGCCCGAATTACCGCTCGACGAAAACGAAATTCGCCAACTACTTTTAAACTTAGCACGCAACAGCATTGAAGCCATGCCGGATGGCGGCAATCTGGTCATCCGCACCGTCTCCAACGAAAACGAGATCGTACTGTCGGTCTGCGACCAGGGGATGGGGATTCCGCCCCACGTCCTTGAGTATCTCGGCACCCCGTTTGTCACCACAAAAGATTCCGGCACCGGACTCGGACTACCGATCTGCTACCAGATCGCACACCGCCATAATGCCCGCATCCGGGTCGATACCGGTGACAACGGAACGACCTTTTTTGTCCATTTCACTTTACTATCATAGCAAGTGCTCTTATGAGCCCTTTTTTAGCGAGTGCGACACACTCCTAAAAAGGGCTTTTGTTTTTCCGGCTCGCTCATGTCTCCCTCCCCCATATCCCAAAGCAAAGGGGGTGATTGTTATGCGAACGTAAGGCCGCGCTCCACTGCGCCACGCTCAAATAGCAAAAATGAAGGGGATGGAAACATGAACAACCATTATTCAGAAGACCAAAGACGCGTGATCGCGCCTTCCAGCGTTCAAATCGAACTCCAATTTGCCGCAAGCGATGTCGAAAAAAGAAATGTCTTCCAATTCCGTTATCACACCTATGTTGTTGAAATGGCAAAGCAAATTCCAGCCGCCGATCACGAAAGCGAGCAGCTTTGTGATGATCTTGACGCATGGGGCGATATTTTGTACGCAACCGTTGAAGGTGCAATTATCGGTACGATCCGAATCAACACCGGATCGATAGACGACTTTCCCCCGAGTCTGCGAAAAATCTTGGCCTTGCACGCCTTTCAAGATCATCCTTGCCAAGATGGAACGCCTCGTTTCTCCTACTGCTCAAAATTAATGGTCGCTCCGGCCTACCGCAGTTCTTCCGCTTTTTATCTGCTCGTCTCCAAAGGCTATGAACTGTTTTGCACCAACCAGGTGCAGTTTGCTTTCACCGCCTGCAATTTTCATTTGTTTCGCCTCTATGAACAAATGGGATTTCATCGTTATGCCGATAATTTTACCGATCCCGGTTATGGTCTCTTGGCACCGATGGTTTTGCCGGTGAACGATCTCGATTATATGCGCGCCAGGCGCTCGCCGCTTTTTCGGATCGCACGCAAACGCGGCAACGTCGAACAGCAATCCGTCCAATGGTTTCACGCAACCGTTGATGATCGCGCCCCTATCGTCAACAGTCAGTTAATCACCCCCGATGAACTATGGTCGCTAATCTGCAGCCATTTTACCGCGTCTCCTATGGAATCCATTCCTTTATTACGCACTCTATCTGAAGCGGAAGCCAAGCTTTTCTTTCACGCTTGCGCCAGTCTGGTTCGCTGCCATGCAGGCGAAGAATTAACGCGTCAGGGCGATGTCAGCTACTGCTATTATCTGCTTCTGTCCGGCAAGTTAAAATCACTCACCTTTATTCGCCCCCCAAAAGAATATGCCATTCCGGGACATTTTTTTGGCGCTAACGGGCTATTAGGTCACGCAAAGCATACCGAAGACATTGTCGCAGCTACGGATTGTAAAATTCTGAGTCTTTCCGGCATGGCTTTTCAAAAGTTCTGCCATGCTCAGCCGGACATCGCCGATAAACTGTTCCAACAAAACATAACCCTAGGCTGGAAATAACAGCACCTTTAACGATTTGACCGTTTAAAAGCAAGAACAGGGAACGCAGATTCACATCCGCGTTCCCTGTTCTTTTTTCACTTCTTTTCTTTCACTCTTCCACATGAAATTCACGAAAAATGTCTTTGCGTAACTGCATGAATTTCGCGTCGGATCGCTCGCGCGGTCGCGGAAGATCGACGATTACTTCCCGCTTGATGCTTCCGGGCCGATCCGACATCACAATAACTCGATCGCCTAAATATAAGGCTTCTTCAATATCATGCGTAACCATGATCATTGTTGTTTTTTCTTTTTCCCAGATGGAAAGAATCTCTTGCTGCATCTTTAAGCGGGTCAGCGCATCCAATGCGCCAAACGGTTCATCCAACAATAGGACTTCAGGGCGGTTAACCAACGCACGCGCAATGGCGACACGCTGCGCCATCCCTCCCGACAATTGGCCCGGGTATGCTTTTTCAAAACCGGTTAATCCAACAAGCGCCAGATGCTCTTTGATCAGCTTCTCTTTTTCTTCTTTCTCACCTTTCTGCAGGGCAAACTCGATATTTTCCTCTACAGTCAGCCACGGTAGTAATCGATGTTCCTGAAAGACAATGCCGCGGTTCAGTCCGGGACCCGCAATGCGTTTTCCCTCCAGCGCAACGCTCCCCTGATAATCCATCTCAAGTCCGCCAATAATTCTAAGCAGCGTACTTTTTCCACAACCGCTAGCCCCCACGATCGCAATGAATTCCTGCTCATTCACGCAAAGAGAAATGTTTTCCAGCACCGCGACCTGGCCATCTTTTGCATCAAACGTTTTGTACAAGCCGGATACCGTCAAGTGCGCTCCTTTATTCATACGCCTGTAAAAGCTCCTCTCCACTTGATCAGCTTGGCTTCCAGCATACGAAGAGCACTGTCCATGATTTTCCCAACAACGCCTATCGACAACATGCCGACAAACACTTTATCCGTTTGCGCCAACGAACGCGCATCCGTAAGCATAAAACCGATCCCCTTCATCCCGGCAGATAATTCCGCAGCAACCACGCACATCCACGCATAGCCTAAACCGATGCGAAGCCCAGACAAAATAAACGGCAGCGCCCCCGGAATCACCACTTTGCGTATGAATTTTCCACGCGGGACTTCCAACACTTTCGACAACTCCACATACTTCTGATCCGTCTGGCGAATCCCATCCAAAACATTGATAAAGATGGGAAAGAACGCGCCCAATGTAATAATGAACACCTTCGATCCCTCTTCAATGCCAAACCAAAGAATTGCCATCGGAAGCCAAGCAATCGGAGGTATCGGACGCAATAACTGAATCGTTCCATCCATCAACTCGAATAAGAGCGGAAATACGCCCAGTCCCATGCCAAGGCCGATTCCTAAGAGCGCCGCCAGCGCAAAACCTTCCAGCACCCGTACCATACTGACGCCTAAATGCGTTATCAATTCACCATTTTGCAGCATTCCCGCCGCCTCCGCCGCAACCTGCGTAGGCGCAGGCAGTAAGACCGGCTTCACCAAACCAGCCACACAAATTCCTTGCCAGAGCAGAAAAATGAACGCGGGTATGACTACTCGCTTCCAGGACGTCCCGCCCGAGAAAATCTTCATAGTTAAGAGAGTCGCCTTATTTAGTACAGCTTCCACGTTCTTGTTTCCTCCCGCGCAATTCGATTTATCAATTTCGGCGTATCAGCGCGTCAACATCGACTGGCGTTTTAATCAATCCATTTTTGCGCATAAAGCTTTCCGTATCTTTCATATCTGATACAAACTTATCCGTAATGACATCACTATAATTAAATTTCCCTATGATCTTCGTCATTTGCGCAGGCGGAATCTTGATGTCTTCCGTCAGAAGCTTTACGCACTCCTCCGGATGCTGCTTCAAGTATTCATTGCCTCTTCGGAACGCTTTGAGCATGGCATCCACGACCTGCGGATTTTTTTCAACCATATCGCCGCTGGCCATCACAACCGCATAAGCCTCATAAACATCCGTTCCGTCAGCAATCACTTTTATCTCGCCCGCCTCTTCCAGTTTCGTGATCAGCGGTTCCCACATGACGCCGGCATCCACATCGCCGCGCATCAACGCTACCGGCAAGTCATCCATCGTCATATGCACAAATTGAATATCATTCACCGACATGCCGTTCTTTTCCAGTAATGCAATTAATAATTTCTGTCCATAGGAAGCCTTGGTAGTAGCCACTTTCTTTCCTTTTAACTCTGCGACAGAAGAAATGGCCGATTCTTTCTTGGTCACCATAGCCAACGTCTTAGGTCCGGCAGACGCGATCGACACAATACGATAATTCGTACCGGAAGAGCGTCCGATAAATACCGGGAAGTCGCCCATAATTCCCATGTCCAGCTGACTGGAGGTAAAGGCCTCATTCACCATAACGCCAATATTAAACGGTTGCCATTTAACCTTATACCCTACCTTTTGCAATTCCTCATCAACAAATCCCTTTTTCTGCGCTACCCACATGTGCGCATAATGCGGCAAAGGAACAATGCCAAAACGCAACTCCTTTAATTCCGTTGCCGCCTGTTTTTGCTGCGCCGGCGCATTACCTGCACAGCCTGCGAGCAGTGTCGCTGCCAAAAAAACGGCTATGATTGCTACTAAAAATTTTTGCACGCTCAATTTCTCCCTTCCTTATTTTGTTTCTTCCTTCACAGCGCGTTCGCGTAGCACGATTTTCGCTACCACTTCCGCCACTTCTCCGGTAAAGGAGATGCATTGTTTCATATGTTCCGGCGAACCAAGTTCTTTTCCCTGCGTCAACGCACGACAGCAAAGCATTTTGTGGCGGCTCTGGAAATGATCGTGCAGTTCCTTTGCCAGTTGCATCGTTTTCGCTACTTGTTTATCTTGCGCCTGCGTTCTTCCGAAGAGCATACCGAGTGCCATCACGCCTCCGGAGACAGCGCCGCACGTGCATCCCGCACCGCCCATGCCTACGGGGAAACCGGAAGCCATCGCAACGACCTCATCGGAAACAGATGGTGAAAATGCATCCTTAATTGCTTTTACAATCGCTTCCGAACAGTAAAAATCGCCCTTTCGATAATATTCTTCCGCCTCGCTTCTAATCTCAGAAATTGTTTTTCCAGCTATCATTTTTCTCTTCCTCCCCTGTCGCCGTTCTCATTCATTTCCTTTATACCACCTGTATATTTTCTTGATAAAGAAATTTATTCCTGCAGCTTACGAAAAAGTCGTATTGCCTCTAATCCACTACATATGGCGGCATCATTTGCAAAATCACCTGGCGCACAAAAAAGCGCCCCGGACAAATTATCCAGGGAGCTTACTCTTTCTTCAACTAGAAGTCATTACATCACTCGCGTTTTTTCACAGCAACCAACCGACTGCCTACGGACGATTGCAAACCGTTTGCGCCTGATCATACCATTCAAAATATTTTTGCGCACCAGCCGCACCGGACTGGACCAGCTCATTTTTCTTCTCATCGCTCAAACCAAAATCCGTCGTCTTGACGCCCAAGGTATCAATATAAATAGTCCGATGCCAATCGTCGCTGTGCAGGTGCTGGTTTTGCTGGCTTTCCGTGATCGTCTCCACAATACCCCAAGCATAGGAGAAAAAATCATCGATCTTATTATGTGCCGGTTCTGCCTGATCGCGAAAGACTGCAATCTCCCTTCCCGAATCCAGACGGAACCCCAGTGTCTCCTGATTATATAGATAGGGACTCACTTCGATGCCTTGTTTTTTAAGCATTTCATTATGCTCTTTATAATAGTCCGGTTCTGTCGCATACTGGGCGACATATTTTTGGCGGTCGAATAATTTGACGGGATAATTATCGAGCAAACCGCCATCCACATAAACATCGTCGCGAACGTTCCTCTTCGCGGCAAAAAAGAGAGGGATTGACATCGAGATACGAACGGCATCCGCAATACAGGTTCGCGGCGTATGTTCCGCTGAAAACACTTCCGAAAAGCGTGTGGAAAGATTCGTTCCGACAAAGTACATCTCCTTAAAGCCCTGACTTGCAGCAAGTCCATTTACAAATTCAAATGTCGCATCACTGTTGCCTGTTTTATTTTTAATGATTTCGCCTACCCACTCACGAAAATAGTCGCCCTTATACCAGCCAAAGTCTTTGATTAATCGCTCCGCATCGCGTAAAATCCCCCATGAACTGTCTAAAAATTTATTAAAGTCCAGTCCTTTTAATATCGTTTCAATTTCGCTCAAGCTGTAATTGAGACCGCATAACAACGCCATAATCGCGCCTGCGGAAGTGCCGCCTACTCTCTTCACATTAGGCAGGACACCTTTTTCATCCAGTTTTTGCAAAGCGCCCACATATGCGATTCCCTTGACGCCGCCGCCCTCAAAAATCAAATTCGTCATCGGATACGCCATTTTCATGCAGCCTCCTTTTTTCTACATAAGGAACAAAGCAATCCCAACAAGCGTCACTCTGTCTCCATGAAACAAGAAAACCGTTCATCCATCTTTGTCGGCGTGAATTCGATCGTTTCATATTCCGCCGCCTGCTGCTTATAAAAAGGATCTTGTTCCAGTATTTTTTGCAGTTCCGCCTGTGAGTTCACATTAGCAATAATCACACCGCCGATCCGCGGATTGCGACGACCGGAACAGATGAATTTTCTTTGCGCGTATTGCTCGTCCAGAAATTTCACGTGCGCTGGCAGGAGCGCGTCGACTTCCTCCAGAGACTTCCTATACTTCAACACAACTACAAACATTTCTTATCCTCCCATCCTTTTCTTAGCTATTTAATCGTTTAGCAATCGGATGCTCCTTGTTTAACTCCAGCAAGTCCCATAGATTGCCGTACAAATCCTTGAACACCGCAACCATTCCATAATCCTGCTTTTTCGGTTCGCGCACGAACTCGATACCGTTCGCCCACATCTCGTTATAATCGCGCCAGAAATCGTCCGTATTGAGAAAAAGAAAAACCCGTCCGCCGCTTTGCATTCCGATATGTGCTGCCTGCTCCGCGTTCGACGCTTTCGCCAAAAGCAGCGTCGTTTCCCTCGATCCCGGCGGAGCGACAACGACCCAGCGTTTATCCTGCTCCGGTTGGTAGCTGTCTTCGATCAGCGTAAACTTCAGTTTCTTCGTGTAAAAATCAATCGCCTCGTCATAATCCTTAACAACCAAAGCAATATGAACGATTGCCTGCTGCATCGCAAAACCTTCTTTCGTTATTCTTCATCTGTAATTCTTTTAAGCGGTGCATTTTTTCTGCCCCTCTATATCAAATTCCAGTCATTGTCACCCGACTCCTCCTCTCCGAGAAAAAATCATCTTGCACTATGCTATAATAGACGAAAGAAACTGAAAAGGCAGGTTTTGCAAAATGAAATTCTGCGCCGCTTGTTCTATGCCTCTGGAAAATGAAACGTTAATCGGTTTAGAAAAAGACGACCAATCCTTTTGCGCCTACTGCGTCAATGAAGAAAAAACGGTCAAATCGTGCGAAGAAATTTTCGAAGGCGGGGTACAGTTCTTCCTAAGTCTTGATCCTTCCTTTACGCGCAGTTTCGCTGAGAAAAATGTCCGAAAAAATATGCATAGCTTGCCCTATTGGAAAAACAACACCGCCCCTTGCCTGCAAGGGGAAATAGCCAGCGACGAAGAATTCGCCCAGATCCTCGCTCGTCTGCAAGGCTAGCAAAAAGAGAAACAACTGCCATAAACAGCAGCTGTTTCTCTTTTTCATTTAAGCAGGTTCTCTTTAAAGTGAAACGACCTCGCAGACCACCAGACGTGAATCCTGTACCGTAAAGCGGATTTCAAAGCCAGCGAATTCGAAGCCATACCTGCGTTCCGGGTCGTTTTGATACGAAGGTCTTGGATCGTTCGCCAGAACTCCCAGCAACCCGTCCCGCCGTTCTTTCGGAATAAGACAAAGCAGCGGTTCCGGAAAATCCACCTCTAGCGCATAGTCTGTAAGCGGCGCGGCGAATCCCCCGCTTGCCTCTGGATGGCCGTCAACATGGGGCAGATACGGCTTGATGTCATAGATCGGCGTGTTGTCCATCAGATCGGCGCCTGACACGTGCAGAACCGGTCCCAGTTCAGTATCCAGCTCAATGTCATCCAACTTAAGCGAAGAAAGCCCTATCGGATTAGGACGGAAAGGTGAGCGTGTGGCAAAAACACCTACGCGCGTATTACCGCCTAGGCGCGGCGGCCGTACCGTCGGAGACCAGTCGTCACGCACCGTTTCAGAAAACTCCCAGATAAGCCAGATATGAGAAAATCCATCCAGGCCGCGCAGTGCGTCAGGATTGCGATATTCCGGTTCGAACACGATGACTGCTTTCAGCGCATCGACAAGACCGCTTTGCCTCGGAATGCCAAATTTAGTTGGAAAGTCGGTGTGAATGCGTGCAATGACCTTCATAGTTTTCCCCATTTTTCTACTCCCAATTCAGTGCTTCGTAATTTCTCTAGTCCCACTATATTATAAAGCTTACGTCCTGTCTTTAATACAGAATTATGACATTGCAACGAAAAGCTTGCGAAATATACATGTTCTATCCTTGCAGGATTTTACTGCGCCGCATTGAAATTTCTTCACTAAGAATCTTATGTTTTTTAATAAATCAGCGCTATTCACTACTCATTCCGGTATTGAAATGGAGGGGTTTTGCATGTCCCATACGCCATTGCTGCTTATTGTCGACGATGAGGAGAATATCCTTCACGCCATAAAAAGACTGCTCTCAAGCCAGCCCTATCTTCTAAAATGCACGACAAATCATCAGGAAGCGCTTGATTTTTTACGTCATGAGACTGTCGATGTGCTGATATCCGATCAGCGCATGCCCCATATGAGCGGCATGGAACTGCTTGGACAGGCAAAATTGATTTCTCCTTCTACGGTCCGCATTCTATTGACGGCTTATTCCGATTTTGAAGTGATGGTCTCTGCCATTAATGAAGGCCTTCTCTTTCACTACATCAGCAAACCTTGGAATGATGAAAGCTTTAAAGAATCCATTCAAAAAGCGCTTCTCTGGAAACAGGAACAGGACGAGAAAGAATACATCCTGCAGCAGCGATTAAGTGAAGTGTCCAACTGGTCGCAAACGATTTCTCATTTGCAGGAGCAAGTTACCGATGTTCAGCAGCGTATGCTGCAAGCGACTTTAAAAATCGTCGAGTTAAAAGATCCTGCCCTCTACCACCACTGTATCCGCACTTCACTGCTCGCAGCCTTGTTGGCCGGCCACCTTCCCAACTACTCGGAACAAGATATCGCGCACCTGAAAATTGCCAGCCTCTTTCACGACATTGGAAAGATCACCATTAAAGATGAAGTGTTTTATAGCAGCAACCGATTTACGGAAGCCGACTACAACGAAATGAAACGTCACCCCAAAGTCGGCTATGACATCTTGAAAACGCTCGCTATGCATAAAAACGTACAGGCAATCGTCTATCAACACCACGAGCGCCTCGACGGTACCGGTTATCCGCGCGGTCTAAGAAGTGAGGATATCGTTTTAGGCGCCAAGATTCTAACCGTCGCTGACGTTTATGACGCATTAACCTCGGATCGCCCCTACCACAAAGGCATGAGTCCTAAAGAAGCAAGTTTTCTTATTTCAACCGAGCTGCACAGTCACTACGACGCAACCGTCGTTGATGCCTTGTCGAAAATAGTAGCTGACGGCTACGACTCTTCTCTACCCAAGCTATATAACTGATTTTCACACAACAACAAAGCAGCTCCCGTAATGGCCAGCTGCTTTTTCCATGTCACAATTGGCCTCGCTAGCCGCGCAATGATACGCGCATGCTGCAGGCAAAAAAAAGCGCACCTCCGATGCAGAAAATTCCGCCGCTTAACAGCGTATTCGTAACACCGATATGATCTGCCAGACTGCCGCCCAGCAACGCACCGAAAGGCGCCATTCCCATGAAAGACATCGTGTAAAAACTCATAATCCGGCCGCGTTTGCTTTCCTCAACAATAAATTGCAACAACGTATTGCTCGCTGCCATTTCCACAGTCATACCAAAACCGGTGATAACAAGAGCAAGAAGCGAAAAAACAAACAGCTTCGTAAATGAAAACAAGATCAACCCAATACCGAATAAGACTGCCGCACCAAAAATCAAGCGTTCCAATGGCATTGCATCTTCTTTTCTGGCTGCCAAAAATATCGTCCCGCCAATCGCCCCCAGTCCGCTAGCCCCCATCAGCAACCCCAACGTATGCGCACCGCCTTGCAGCACTTCACCTGCAAATGCCGGCATCAATACGACATAAGGCATCCCCACCAGACTAACGAGCGCCAGCAACAGCAATACGTCGCGTATCCTTCGATCATAAAACGCATAGTAGCAGCCTTCACACAATTCGCGCCAGACTTTCTGGTGAGCAACGCTTGTTTCTTTTGCTGCAACCTTCATCGCCGTCAACGCGGCTATGACTGCAATATAGCTCAGTGCATTCAATAAAAAGCAAACCCCTTCCCCTACCCAGCTGATCAGAAAACCAGCAACAGAAGGACCGATCAATCGTGCACTATTGACCAGCGAAGAGTTCAAAGCGATCGCGTTTCCCAAATCCTCTTTATGTTCCACCATTTCCACAACAAAAGATTGGCGGATCGGCGTGTCGAATGCATTTATGACGCCGAGCGTCGCTCCAAGCAAAGCCACCTGCCACACCTGAACCGTGTCGCTCAATACCAACAGCGCAAGAATGAAAGCCTGCAGCATTGCTAAAATCTGTGTAATAATCAGCGCTAGACGGCGATTCAAGCGGTCAGCATAAACACCGGCAATCGGAGCCAGAAAAAAAGTCGGAATCTGATTGGTAAAACTGATGACGCCGAGCAACAACACCGAATTTGTTAGTCGATAGACCAGCCAACTCATCGCAATTCGCTGCATCCACGTTCCCAATAGCGATATACCCTGTCCACAAAAAAACAGCGCATAATTTCGGTTCTTCAAAGCACGGAAGACATCCTTACCCGTCTCCGACCAGGTTATTTTACGCACCCTATCCATCCTCCTTCCGTACAAAACAGCCTCTTTCCCGCTTATTTCGCCCCAGTCCGTCAAAAATTCCTGCTTCACGAAAGGCTTGCTTAAACGCCAACTGCACGAAACTCCGCCCTCTCTCAACGCGAAAGAAGAATTTGACGGCTCTATTCACCTATTTGAGATACCCTCTTCTTATTTTATTGACCAATGCTACTCATCGTAAGAACAGCGTTTCTTTCAAGTAGCCGCTCTATCTCTTCTAATATATATTGCGTCTGCAAATAAAAATGATATAATTGGGTTCTACAATAGCGCTTTATTTTCCGATTGTTTTTGTCTTCTCTTTGCGCTCCATGCTACTGGCATTCTTTTTTTTGCATAAAAACGATTTACACCGACCGATGACTTGAAGGAGGATACACTATGAAAATCCCCAAAAAAGATGCGCTGCTCTGGTTTGAATTCTTTGCCCAACTACCTGAGGATGAGGAAATCATGACTAGACAGCAAGAACTTATCTATGCAACGTTTGCGCAAATTGAGGCTGCGATCGATCATAGAAACGAGCAGCTTCTCTCAGAAATCAAAGGTTTGAAAACCTTGGAGAACCGCACTTTTTTCGTCGGCAGCGAAGAAAACTTCCCCAAAGGCTGCCGTTCCTGCCTCTTGGGAGCAGGTCTCAGCGCCATCAGAAAAACCAACAAATGCAACCTCGAATGCAAGTTTTGCTACAACTACGGCGAACTCGACGACATCCCCCCCGTCGGCGAAGGCATGTGGGGCATCGGCGGCACAAAATTCTATGAAAAAGACATTGACCTGCTGCTTTCCATCCACCAAAAACCGACCGGCATTTCCTACGTTTATCTGGAGCCGTTCATGGAAATCGAAAAATACTATCCAGTCATAAAGAAATTCAGCGCAGCCGGAATCCACCAACATATGTACACCAACGGCACGCTAGCCACGGAAGAAACCTTGAAGGCCTTGGGCGAAGCAGGTCTTAACGAACTTCGCTTCAACCTCGGCGCATCGAACTGCGCCGACCGCGTCATCGAAAACATCCGCCTCGCGAAAAAATACATTCCAAACGTCGGCATCGAAACGCCGATGACGCCGGAGTTCTTTGAAACGTTCTTCAAGAAAAAAGAATCAATCCTCGAAACAAAATTCGATTTCATCAATTGCGCGGAACTGCATTTGAACGAGAACAACATCGGCAACTATTACGGCGAAAACATGTACATTTCCCGCCACGGCTATATCTCCCCGATTTGGAGCCGTGAATTGACGCTGAAATTCATGAAAATCGCAGACGACGAAAACTGGAATCTCGTCGTACACGACTGCTCCAACAATACTAAATTCGCCCGCGATTTGAATCTGAGCGCCAAAGAAGGCAAATGGTTCGGCGCCAGCAACTACGCCGGGGAATTTTCCAGCATTCCTTATGAAATCTTCCTGCCACTCCTGCGCGACGACAGCTTTCAATTCGTAAGCGAAGAGGAATTGCCTGCCGGTTATAAAACCGGCGAACTGGTTTTTTAAGAAAAGATAAAAAGATGAGGCGAACGGCTGTAGTAACCGTTCGCCTCATCTTTTTATTTCGCGCTTCGCCTCAGTCTCTGACGATGACCGAAACGCCATCCGGCACGACCGTGAATGTCGCCTGTTCGCCAACGATGCCCTGAGCCATTCGCACCGCTTCCGTCAGCGTGGCGGCGACTTTCATATTCATATTTTCCACCAGCGCCGGATCGCATTGATCCGTCACCACGATCACCTGTGCCTTGAGCTGGATGCGTGCAAGGATCTGAGCCTCCCACTGATCCGCAATCGTGCGGTCGGATTCGATCCGCATGATCTTTTCCATCACTTTCTCCGGTCTGCCGGATGCTTCCGTAAACCAATTGTAAAACGCTTCGCCGCCGTGGCCATCGTTGCACGCCGCGCAAATGATAATCACGCCGCCTTGCCGAACCGTCGCCTCTGCCGCCGACATCCCTTTCACTGCCTGATAGAGATTTTGGTCCAGCGGATATCCGCCGTTCGACGTAATGACAATGTCAGCCGGTACCGCCTGGACAGACGCCAGCTCGCCGACAAAGGCGCAGCCTTCGGCATGCGCGGCCACAGGATCGCCCGCGAACGCCCGGATGATCTTCTTCTCCGCATCGATTGCGACATTCACGATAAAAGCCAGCTTCGCCTGTTGGGCGGCATACAGCATGTCGACATGCAGCGGGTTGCCTTCTAAAATACCGGCGCGCGCCTTGTCGCTGGCAATGAATTTGGCGCAATGGTTGGCCAGTACCGTCACTTCGCTGACAATTCCAGGCAGAACGCTTTTTCGTCCACCGGAGAAACCGGCGAAGAAATGCGGTTCGATAAAGCCTTCGGACACCAACAAGTCCGCTTCCATCGCCAGTTTGTTGATCACGATCTGACCGCCCGACGGCAAGACGCCGATATTAACCATGTTCTTCAGATCGAGACAGTCATGCATCACTATTTGTTCCGTATTGACGATCTCTTCGCCGAATTTCTCAATGAGTTCCGCTTTGCTCGTCGCACGATGAAAACCGGTGGCGATCAGAAACGTGATCTCTGCATCTGGATTACCGGCGCGGATTTCACGCAGCATCAGCGGCGCGATAATCTTGCTCGGCACAGGCCGCGTATGATCGCTGGCGATGATAACTATTTTACGCTTGCCTTTAGCCAACTCCCGCAACCTAAGCGAAGCGATCGGCTCTTCCAACGCCTGCTGAACCAGTTCCTCTTCCCCGGCGGACGGCCGGTACGCATGCGCCTTCGACTGCAAGACCGCCAGCAATTGCCCATCCGGAATATTCGCTTCCATAAAACCTTTGGCATAAGGGATTTTTATTGTCGCCATCATTTCACCCTCCTGTCGTCCAAATGGTATTACGCAATACAACAACGTCTCCATACTCCTCACTACTGATATTCCGCCGCCAAGCAACCAAATCCTGCCAAAATCGATTCATTATTTTGCAACGCATGGTAAAGGAAATAAAATGCGCTAAGAATCCCAAGCATTATCCTGCTATCGTGCTAAAATAAAGTAAAAGAACACACACTTCCCGAATGGAGATGAAAATACACCATGCATCCTCAAATGATCATTACGTTAAACACGCTATTATTTTTTATTGGTTGGACAACGATTCTCTTTTTGGGTGCAGACTATCCCCCGCCAATTGGTTTTCTCTGGTTAGTACTGCTGATCACAATCTTAGACCTTATACAATATCGCTACTTGCAGCTCTTTTTGCCTCAAATACGTAAAAAAAAGAAAAATCTCTTTGCAAAAAATCTGCTTTTCTTCACAACCGGCGCCATGGCCGTGTCTCTGTTCTGCCTTGCCAGCCGCTATACCATCACCTTAGCGATGGGCTTGGCCAATATTGTCATTTGGATCGCCGTCCTTACAGCAGTCGGCGCTATCTATGGCATTTTCTTTTGGTTTTTCAATCTTCTGTTAGTGAACTATTTAAAATGACAGCCTTCCCTTTTTTGATCTCTCCTTTTTCGCTGCAAAAAACTTTTCTAATTCCATTTTACAAAACCGTTTCGTTATTCAACGGCAGCAATATTCTACTTTCCGTTTTGCTTACTACTCCGTGATTGCTATTCCTCCAACTTTAAAAAGCTCTCCTGCAAAAGATAAAAGGACCCCTTTCAAGAGTAATATTGTACTCACTGAAAAGGGTCTTTGCCATTGTTTAAAATCTATGATGCTTGAGAATTAAAATATAACTTAAAAGTAGTTCCCGCCTTACTTGTATCAACCACAATTTTAGCATTATGCCGTTGCGCGATTTGATAACAAATTGGAATCCCCAGCCCCGTACCGGAATCTTTAGTTGTAGTAAAAGGTGTGCCCAATCGCTCAAGGACTTGAGGAGGAATACCATCGCCTTGGTCACTGATAGCTAGAACCGTTTTGTTGTCTTCCTGGTAGGTACGAATCAGTAAATTCCCGCCAGATGACATGGCTTCAATGCCGTTACGCACTATATTTAGTAGTAATTGTCGCATTTCATTCTTATCCAGAAATAAATCTGGAATAGTAGCAAGATCAAGGGACACCGTTGTTTTTGCGTTAATAGAATTGACTTGGATTAGCGGAAATAGAGTCTTAACAATATGATTTAGTGAACATGGTTCTAATCTAGCTGCTTTTTCCTGAGACAAAGAAAGATACTCCTGAATAATAGCATTCGCTCTATCAATTTCTTCAATCATTAAGCTGAACTTTTGTTTGTCTTCTTGGTATTTATCTTTTTTCTCTAATACTTGTAAATAACCGCGCACTGTAGTCATTGGGTTTCTAATTTCATGCGCAACCGTTACGGCCATACTTCCGACAACATTTAAGGTCAGTTGTTCCAGCCTTTTCCGTTCTGTAATATCACGAATAATACCTTCCAATGCTATTAGCTCTCCTTTTGCGTCATAAATGGGAAGGCATTTTTGTTCAACCCAGACAGTAATTTCATCCTTTGTCAGTAAGCGTAACGTTAACGGCGTCTCTACTGAGAGAAGCATGTTTTTAATAAAATTCGCAAGAAGAGAAACATCGTCAGGATGGATTAATTGAAAGACAATCGATTTGTCCAAATAATAGGCTTCTGGTGGATATCCTGTAATGGTAAGCACAGAGGGACTGATATATTTAAGTTTTTGCACGGGGAATAGCTGGTAGTGATAGATGACATCCACCGCATTTTCGGCTAGTAACCTAAATTCATTCTGCTTAATTACTAGCTCTGCTCTATTCTTTTCAAAGTATACAACTAAAGTACCGACACCAATAATAAATCGTAAAAGTCCGCCCAGAGTATAAGTTATTTGAATAAACAAAGGATCATCAATTACAAAAGGCATCGCTAAACTAACAAGCCCCCAGATAATAAATGCATACCCCGTAATTAAGTGACCGATTCCCTGTAATTCAACACAGCGTAAAAAATTCATACCAATCCATATACAAATAAAGTCAGCAAATACAAATGGGAGCAGTAATTTATATAATAAAGAAACCTGCAGTAAATTTACCCCAATGCTCACAATAAATATACTTAAAGCAACGTAAATCCAACTATGATCAAGCTTTTTACTCAGAAAAAGATGCGTACCCCAAGCATAAAGTAGTCCACTCATCAATAGCTGGATTTGATAAATTGTCAGATAAAACAAATTTTGCTGCCAAGCGATGAGTCCTGAATCAAACAAAGCAAACCTTGAGAGAAGCACAAGCCAGCTAATGGCCCAAATTCCCAGATAGCGCTTACGGTATAATGCATAAAGGTAAAAGTAAATTAAAATAATTGAGACTGTACCAAGTAATGAGCTAAGTACTGATGCATGAATGTTATCCATAATTACTCCCGACAAATCAATTACAAAGTTTTACATATAGGATTTCCACGAAAAACATTTAAATCCTTTTTTGCTACAATTAACCTATTTATTATTCGCTGTCTCTAGTTTCTTATAGGACCAATGTGGAAGAAAAGCTCATTCGCTTCACGTATCGATTCATCCGTAAAACTTTTAAAAGCGCAAGGATTTTCAAGGCCAATCCAGAAGAGGATAACTATTGGAAATCGCTTCCCAGATGCCGCTCTATCAAAGCAAGGCAATTTTAAAAAGGAGTTGAATGAGTTGAAAAAGCTCGGAGAAATACTCGCTTCGCATCAGCCATTTAGTGAGATCGTGATCGGCAATGCCGCTATTGCCCGCGCGATGCTCGAAGCAGGAGTCCGGGTCGTCACTTCGTATCCCGGCTCGCCGACGCCCGAAATCGCGGAGGCGCTGAACGCGCTGCCCAAAGAAAGCCAACCGCCGTACTTTGAGTTCTCCGTGAACGAGAAAGTCGCGACCGAAGTCGCGGTGGGCGCTTCCGTCAACGGCCATCTCTCCTGTACCTTTTTTAAAAGCGTCGGCCTGAACGTTGCCGCCGACACCTTTGTCCAGCTCGGTCTTATGGAATTGATCGGCGGAATGGTCATCCTCCTCGGCGACGATCCCGGCGCCAATTCATCGCAGAATGAACAGGACAACCGCCACTATGCACGTCTGGCTTACATTCCGGTTTTCGAACCGGCGAACGCACAGGAAGCCTATGAGATGTTCAAGGAAGCCGCCGCCCTTTCGCAAAAGCGGCGGATGCCGGTCATCGTTCGCCTGACGACCCACGTCTGCCATGCCAAAGCCAAGGTTCGCTTCCAAGGCTGGCAGCCCCGCCCCCTCGACAACACGCCGCGCTTTGACGTGAAAAACGGCCCCTACATCCCCATCAGCGCCAGCGTCTTTCCGCTGAAACGCCGCGCCTTGGAAAAGCTAAGCGATGTCGCCGCCTACGCCGACGCCTCTTCGTTCAACGCCATGACGGATTTTCAAAACGGACGGCGCGGCGTCATCACAATGGGAGCGCCGTTCCTCTCCCTGATGGACGCGCTTGAGGACGTCACAGCCAAGCCGGACATCTTGAAGCTCGGCATCATTCATCCGTTAGCGAAAGAAAAAACCCTCGCCTTCCTGCGCCAGCACGAAGAAGTTAAAATCCTCGAAGAACTCGACGACGTGCTGGAGCGCGAGATCAAAGCCTTGGCCTTCGAACACGGTCTTCCGGTGCGCATCATCGGGAAGAAGGATATCGACGACTGGCTGGGAGAATACACGCCGGACAAAGTCGCTCAGGTCCTCTATAAGACATGGCCGGATCTGTTGGCGAAAGACGAGGCAAAAGGCGCGCCTGTCGCATCGCGCGCACCAAGACCGCCGCAGCTCTGCCCCGGCTGCGGACACCGCTCCGCTTTCTACGCCGTCAAACAGGCGCTGAAAGAAAGCGACATCACCGTTGCCGATATCGGCTGCCATACGCTCGGCTTTCTGCCGCCGCATCAGATGGGGCAAATCCTCTTATGCATGGGCCACTCCAGCGCTACCGCCTCCGGCCTCTCGCTCTTCAACCAGGAACGCCGCGTGGTGGCCTTCTTAGGCGATTCCACGTTCTTTCACGCAGGCATCCCCGGCATCATCAACGCCGTATTCAACCGCCACAACCTGCTGCTGATCATCATGGAAAACGGTACCACCGCGATGACCGGCCATCAGGATCACCCGGGCGTAGGCAAAAACGCGAACGGCGCGACCGATGCCATTCCGCTTCGCCGCGTGTTGGACGCGCTTGGCGTCACAAACATCCGCGAAGTCGATGCCTACCAGCAGAGCAAGCTCCGCAGTCTGGTGGAAGAAGCCTTGCTGGAAAGCGGCTTCAAAGTGATCATCGCCAAACATCCCTGCATGTTGAAGCTGACGAAAGAAATGCGCAGGCGCGGCCAGTTCAGAGGACGCCGCGTAACCATCGCCCCGACTTGCGACCAGCAACACGCCTGCATCGCCGCCTTCGCCTGTCCGACCTTCCAGCGCACGGCGGACCGCCAGGTCAGCGCTCATCAAGATCTGTGCATCGGCGACGGTTCCTGCCTGCAAACCTGCCCGACGCATGCCATCCTTGCCCCTTCCGATTCTGCCGCCAAAGGAGGCGCTTCTCATGACTGAGCATAAATTTGACATTTACATCACCGGCGTCGGCGGACAAGGCATCGGCCTCTTCAGCGAAGCTTTGATCCGGGCCGCCGACCATGCAGGTCTTGTCGTCGGCGGCGTCGACACGCACGGCCTGGCGCAGCGCGGCGGCGCAGTCGTCTCGCATGTGCGCATTGGCCCCGCCTATTCGCCGCTGATCCGCCGCGGCTGCGCCGATCTGGCTATCTCGCTGGAAAGCTACGAGGCGCTTCGCGCCTTGCAGGAATATCTGGCGGATGCAAAAACCCTTCTCTATTACGACGTCCGTTGGCAGCCGCTCAGCGTTCGTCTCGGAAAGGAATCACCCCTGACCGATGACTTCATCCGCCAGGAATGTCTGCGCCGAAACATCCGTGAAATTCGCGTCGCACCAGAATCCCTAACGGACAGCCGGATGCAGAACACCGTGCTGCTCGGCTATCTGGCAAAAGAAGCGCTGATTCCCGGCGTCAAGTTACAACACTATGAAGCGGCGCTGAACGACCTGATGCAAGGCAGCATGCTCGAACAAAACCTCGCGTTGCTGCAAAAGATCGCCTCCGCCTGATTCTTCAAATCAAATTTGATCGTGATACCGTTTACGATGCCTTAGCCTCAAATAATCCGCAAGACGAAAGCGACGAATAACGCATTACGACAAAAAGGAAGGGAACGGCTGCAAACCCGTTCCCTTCCTTTTTTCATTTGCCGCTTCTCACAAGCGCAAGAGCCTATTTGTTTGTACTCATCAGCGTTGTAAGACTGCCGATCACACCGGTTACATCGGTAGGGATAATGATTTTGTTGGCAGAACCTTGCGAGGCTTGAACCAACGCCTCCATACCCTTGATTTTTATGATCTGGTCGTTCGGTGCGGCATCGTTCAACAGCTTGTACGCATTGGCCTGCGCCGTCGCGACTTGTTCAATTGCAGACGCTTCCCCTTCGGCTCTGCGAATCTGCGACTCCTTGGATGCTTCCGCTGCGAGGATCTGCTCCTGCTTTTGCGCTTCGGCATTCAATATCCTTGCGGATTTTTCGCCTTCCGCCGTAAGAATCGCCGCCTGCTTCTTTCCTTCCGCTTCCAGAATCGCCGAACGCCGCTCCCGTTCCGCCTTCATTTGTTTCTCCATCGCTTGCTTGATATCTTCCGGCGGAACCACGCTTTTCAATTCAACGCGCGTCACCTTAACTCCCCACGGTTCGGTGGCATCGTCCAGCGCTAGGCGCATTTCCGAATTCACCGTGTCACGCGATGTCAGCACGCCGTCCAGTTCCAGCTTGCCGATAATATTGCGCAACGAGGTCGCGGTCAGATTTTCGATCGCGCTCATGGGATTGGCGACCCCGTAACAGTACATTTTAGGATCCGTTACCTGAAAATATACGACCGTATCGATTTGAATCGTGATGTTGTCCTTCGTAATAACCGGCTGCGGTTCAAAGTTCGCAACCTGCTCCTTTAGCGAAACCGTCTTTACCGCACGATCAATGATCGGAATCTTAAAATTCAGCCCCCGCTGCCAGATTGTCAAATACGATCCCAAACGTTCGATAACTACCGCATCCGTCTGACTGACCACGCGAACGTTTAAAACCAAGGTTACCAGGACGATAAAACCAATAATCAGCATTGCAAACATTGTCATTCCCCCTATAAAATCTCGTTACCTACGACGGCTCTTCGCCGGAAACGGCTTCAACGATCAGCGTATTGCCCACCACTTCCCGCACGACGACCCAAGTCCCCTCCGCCAACGCGGACGGTGGAACGGTCGCCGCAGACCAATCCGTACCGTGAATCCGTACCGTTCCCTTTTGCGTGACCGTGATTTCCTGCGTCAGAACATACTGCTTGCCTACGAAGGCATCGGCATTCGTTTCGAGCTCTTTATGCTTTTTTGTCTTCGACTTCACTAGCGGCATCACAAGCCACAACAACAGCAGCGTTATGGCAAGAAAAACGGCCAACTGCCACCAAATGCTCACGCCAAAGCTGCTCAGAATCAAACTGACTAAAGCTCCCGGAACGCACCAGATCAATACCAAATGCGGCAAAACCAATTCAACCCCGATACATAAAACGATCAGCAGTATCCATAGCTGCTGCATCTGCGTCAATTGAAAAAAAGAATCCACGCCCCACACTCCCCTTTCCGGCTAAGCGCCACGCTTAGCGCCATAATTTTACAACTCCTTAATCGTACCACTCGCCAGTCCAAATAGCCAGCAAACCCCTGCCAATTTTACAAATTTAACCTTCCGCCGAACCGCGCTCGCATATAGGTATTATAGTACTTCATCCTCATTTGTCACTATTATGTAACTTAAAATGATAATTTAACCGCTCTTATTTCCCAGAAACGCCCCCCATCATGCCAGGACGTACGCTTTTGAAAAAATGCAACGGCGATAATCGGAAGGTCTGCGGTGAGGAATAACGCTTCACGATGAAAATGAGGGGAACGGCTTTGAACCCGTTCCCCTCATTTTTCTTATTTGCTGCCGTTAATTTTCATAAGAGCAAAGCAGAAAGAATCGTCTCCTCACTTCCTCCCATCAGCAAAAAAGAGCGTTCACTCTGCCCCGTCCTTATTTTCGCGCTTCGCCTCGCCGACTCTGACCATATTTCTTCCGGCTGCTTTTGCCTCATACAGCGCATCATCGGCCCGCTTAATCAAACTCTCCATATTGTTTCGCTCGGTTGACAGCGCCGCTCCGATGCTGATCGTTGCTTTCACGCTCCGCCCTTCCCATATAATCTCTATCTCATTCACTTTCGTCCTGATTCGCTCCGCAGCCTGCAGCAAATTTTCCTGATTGCACTTTCGAATAATGACGGCCATTTCGTCTCCTGCATAACGGAATGCCAAGTCATCCGCACGAAGGTTTTTCTTTATTTCATCAGCCAAGCGGATCAAAAACGAGTCTCCCGCTTGATGCCCGTAACAGTCATTCATTGTCTTGAAGTTGTCAACATCGATGAACAAAAAGCCGATTCCGTCGCCATTTTTCTCCCCCAGCTGCTGCAGCGCCTCATCAAGCGCCCGCCGGTTAGACAATCCGGTTAACGGATCGGTTACAGCCTGTCTTTGCACTTCCATGCTCAAACGACGGGCGACAAGCCAAAAAAAGCACAGCGACTGGCAAGAATAATAGCTCAAAAGCCCCATGATGATCCAAGCCTGAATCGAAGCCGGATGAAGCAGACTTGCATATTCGTTTTGCAGTAGCGCTGCGCCGGAACGAAGCAGCATCAAAAAAATGTGCAAGGCCTGCAAATAAATGAACATCTTTTCCGGCGCATTCTTCGCCCCTTCTTTTTTCTGCAGCGTGATCATGCTGAGCAGAGACATCGCGCTCGCAGCCGCACTATAGATCACAATTCGCAAATTGACCGACGGTTCAAAATACGCCGCATAAATAACTCCGGCCAGCAAAAGGCAGATATTTACCAGGGACATCCCGCGATAAAGTCCTTTTTGCCCGACATACACGGCAAAGCCTTCCTGAATCGCAACCTGACCGCCGACAAGAAAAAGATTTCCTACGATCAGCGAAAGAAAAACGGAGATTTCGCCGCGCAGAGCAATTAAGAGCATGCCGACGCTGAAGAGAATCTGCCCCATACTCCAGAAGCCAAAAACAGCCCGCTCAAGCTTAGCATTTTTCCAGGTAAAACCCGAAATCATTCCGTTTCCCAGCAACATCACCGCAAGCGCCGTCAACATCGTTTGAATATCAAGATTCATGTCATGCTCCCCCCATGCGTCCGCGTTGCAAGAGGCTCCCATTCGTAGCGCTCTACAAAAAACCGCTGATTAATGGCGTGCAACGACAATTAATCAGCGGTTCCCTACCATTATTATATTACAAAATCTTCCTGTTTACTCCACTAACTATACAACTGCAAAATTTATTTTCCGGCAAAGACGATAGCATCGGCAGAACTCACGATGGCCTGTACAAATCCACCGGCACAATATTCTCGCCTGAAGGAACACTTGGTGGTCAAACACTTGGGGTCTACATTAGTAAAAGAGATGAAGACTCCAAGCTCTCCATTACGAGGAAAATGAGGTAAACGGATTTACCCGCTCACCTCATTTTTATTATTCGCTACCGTTAGTTTTCATAAGGCCGGAGCGGAAGATCCGTCCCCTCACTTCTTCTTTTTTCAAAGCGCTTTTAAGCAATCGCTGTTTTTTAAGCGCTGATTTCTTACGATCTGCCAATCGGCTTAAAATACTTACCCAGTCTTGTCTTTTCGGTTTGGCGCTGTATAATTGTATCGTACGTTAGACGGAAAGGAATGACCTGCCATGTATAACCATCAACCAACTGACTCTGTAAGGCGGTATCACATGCTTTTCGCTAAGCAACGCCCGAAATGGACAACTAAAAATCATTTGCAATTTTGCTTTTGCTTAGGCATTGGTTTCCTGTATTATTGGTGTCTCACGTTTGTTGAAAATATCATCTGGGCGGATGCGCTGCAAGGCGGCGAGATCTATCTGAACTTTTCTTTACTCTGGTTTTTTCTGCCGACTATTGCATTATTCGGCTGCCTTGCCTTGCTGTGGGTATTCATTCGCCGGCCAAACCAGGCTGCTCTGTCGACCATCGCTCTTCTCATCCTCCTGGCCGCCTCGCTTGCGTTCACGCCGCACCTCATCACTTTTGCCAATGCGGACGGCATTCGCTACGAACGTTTTTTCAGCGGCCATATCGCCGACAGTCAGGCTTGGACGGAATTCACGCCGCCCTTCAAGCTGCTGATCGAAATCTCAAACGGCAGTCGCTCGCTGCAGTTTTCCGCAAAACTTACCTCCAGCAACCTTGATGACGACGGATTCTTTCTATTTTGTGATATGAAAGATAACCGCAACCTTGCTGCAATGCAAAACTTGCTGCAGGCGCTGCAGCAAAAAAACATCCCGATTCATGCAACCGTCAATGATCGAACCGCCGGTACTCCCGAGCGCAGCAAACGCATCAACAGCCTGCTGCAATTTTGCGAGCCATCGCCGACCGCCAAATGAATGCCTTAATCAAGACGAGCTATCCCAACCCAGCTATGAAAATGCTAGGTTGGGATAGCTCGTTTATTTTTCGCCTTAAAACCCCATCCACGTCCGTACCCGCCCGGCGGCTTCGCCTTTGGGCGAAGGGGAAGAACCGCCCCCGCGCATCCTATTAACAGCAAGCTATTGACTCACTTCCTCACGCCATTCTTCCTCAGTGCGACTGAGCATTCGACTGAATGCAAAACCGTCACGCAAGCCTTGGAGATAGATTACGTCAAAGACGATCCCTTCGGCATTCGCTTGCTCCGTCGCAATCTGATCCCAAATCTCCCAAGCGTCCTTGCCCCGCTCGCCCACCAACTGCAATCCAAGCCGATCCACTTCCCGTACATGCCGCATATATTCCGCCCGCCGCTCAAATCGATCCAAGCATTTCTCTGTCCGATCTATCGCAAACCCCTGAAATGCTTTCCAGAATTCACCTTTGAGTTTCATTTGCTGCACCTCTTTTCAAAATATCTCCTGTCGATATTTTATATCTTTTATGGTTTTGTTTCAATATCTTTTAACGTTATTTTATTGCTTTTATTGTTTTATTTTATCTTCCAATGTTATTATTTAACCATTAACCCTTTGCATTTGGAGGTCTTTTAATGATTAATATCCGTGTTTCTGAACTGATGGGCAAAAAGAAACTAACTCAGAAAGCTTTATCTGATCTCACCGGAATTCGCCCCAATACAATCTCCGCTTTATGGTACGGCACTGCCAAGAGGCTAGAAATCGAGCACATCAATCAACTCTGCGCCGCTCTCGACTGCTCCCCATCCGATCTATTGGAATATATTCCTGATCAAAATAAAAATGAGGTAGACGAATTTTAGTTCGTCTACCTCATTTTTCATTAGACTTCAACATGTAGCATTGACATAATAATAGAACGACGGAACCGTCCCCTCGCTTCGTTCTGACCCCCAGCGTTCCCCGAAGGAACTCTTGGTGCTCAAACCCTTGGGGTCTACATTAGTAAAAGAGATGAAGACCCCAAACGCTCCATTACGAGGAAAATGAGGTAAACGGATTTAAACCCGCTTACCTCATTTTTTTATTATTTGCTATTGCTAATTTTCATAAGAACGAAGCAAAAAACTGTCCCCTCGCTTCTTTTCATTATACGTCTAATTTTCCATTAAATGCCCTTACTCCAATATATATAATCTTTTTCGATTTATCATCAACTACAAATCTCAATATCGCTGCTATCGATTCATCTTGATAATAATATTCATATCCATACCCCCCTGGAATGTCCGGTATAGTATCCAACTTAAAGTTATATTTACCATATACTTTCATAATCTGACTTTCGTCACCACCAACGGCAATACCTCTAGCTGTTTTATATTTATCACTAAGTAAATATACACTGGAAACTTTATTGGATGCCCTAGAAATCATAATTTGTAAGTCATTTCCCGAAAAATATATTGTTCCATACAATCCCTCTTCTTTTTTCAAATCCATATTACTATTCTTACGCATATCAATAATTGAAGTTAGAAGCTCTATGTCACCCAACACAATATCTTCTTTATTTAATTTATTTGAAACAGGAACTGCTGCATCTAACGGTACTTGGTTTTTATTGTTTTTATCTTCACCCTCTATTTGTTTTGAAATTTCGGTAATATTATCGTTATAGTATACGGGCGATTCCATTAATTTTTCATCTGAAAAACGAAAATAAGCCATAAACGTTAAAAATATTATAATAAGCATTACAAAGTATTTCCAACTCATTTTCCAAACGTCGCTAGGCGTATTTTTATCTCTAGCTATTTTTACAATCGCACCTAATATTAGTCCAGCAAAGGCACCTAAAGTTACAATCATAATTGAGATTTCCATAATAATAAATCTCCTTATTAAAATGTAAATTCCACCGCAAATACGTTATAGACATTAATTCTCTATACTGCAGTTTGAAATTCTTTTTCCTTCGAATGTTCTTCTTTATTTATTACGCTAGGTAAAATCATCGTTTCTGCAAATGCAAATATTGGGAAAAGAGCAAACCAGACTTGGCTAAACGAAAAAAAATCGTTTTTACGGCAAATAATCGAAATTGTAAATTCATCCTTCATTTGAAAATGATAAAATCCTATTATACAAGGTATAACCATTCCAAAAAAAATAAAACTTACTAATAAGCCGACTCTTGAAAACCAATACATTCTTCCTCGCTGATAATTTTGGCTAAGACCAACATAGTAAACAAAAGATCCAAAACTTAAAACAAAAAGCGCGGTTTCTGATAATGGATCTTTTATTGCTGCAAATGTTGCGAAAAAAGTATATACGACTCTTAACCACATAATTAGCCCTCGCTTTCTTTTAAAACGACTTTCTATATTATGTTATCTTCGATAGAAATTAAAAATTTCCTCCTAATTTCCTAAAGTACCCACCTATTCAATCATTCTCCTTTTATTCCTTTCTTAGATTATTATAGCTAATTTATCGGACTTGGCTTTCTCTCCAAAATTCACCAATACACTGGACCCGTTTTGCCGTTTCATTTTTATCTTTTCTTTAAACAAAACAAAAAACTTGTCCCTTTATTTCATTTATTTTAGGCAAACTCAACTCGATCATCCATTCGCCTCAGGTTTTATTATTGTTCATCTCAATTTTTTATAAAACCGAAGCAAACAGTCCCGGCCCCTTGTTTCCAACTTTTCACCATTTTTCTTCAAACTTCATCTCATCTCCATTAAATTTATTTAGATCCACTAAGGTATTAATTCCTAAAACTTTCCCAGAATTACTAAACTGCCACAGAGCCCATTTTTTCCCGTCTTTCAACTCTGGGTTTTTAGAAGTATCTCTTATCCATACAGGGTATTCTTCAAAATCACCCATAATATATTTTTCGTATGACTCATAGGTCACATAGAGGATCGGTTTTTGTTTATAAAACTTCTCTAACTCTTGTATATAACTCTTTAATTCTTTTTTTAATTTTTCTTTAGCTGGTATTTGAGTAGAATTCCCTTCAAACTCAATATCTACAGCTGGTGGAAGATTCCCCACTTCATTTGAAACCGTTTTTATAAAATTTTCAGCTTGATCAATTCCATCACTGCCAAATGTAAAATAATGATATGCACCTACGCTAATTCCAGCAGCCCTTGCGCCCTTCCAATTTTTAATAAAATTATCATCTTTTAAAGTTTTTCCTTCTGTCGCTTTTATATAAGCAAAATGAATATTATCAGCCCTTACTTTTTCCCATTCAATTCTGTTTTGATAAGCTGAAACATCAATACCTCTAATCTCTATTTTTTTCTTTATTGCAGAATCACTCTCCATATTTTCATACAACTGATACTTGTTCATTTCTATACCATAAGTCTTTATCAGCAAACTATTTGCAACAAAAAATACTACAGCGAATATAATGCTCCAAATCACTACTTTAAATAAATCAATCACATTTTTCCTCTACTTTTATTATTAAAACTCTCGCAAACTCAATTTATAAATTGAAAGAAAGATTAGCAACATGGAGTTTGACCAACTTTTTTCCCGATAGATCTGTTTGAAATTCTGGTAATGCATTTATTGATAATTTATCAATATTTAAAGCTAGACTATAATTTTTCAACTCTTGCGAACCTATAATAGAAAATCGAATTGGATTAGAAAGTCGATCTTCTTCATATATTCTTAACTCACCTGTACTTGTCTCAACGTCAAGCGCATGAATTTTAACATAATATTTTTTTACAGAATCATCTAAACGAGTCTCCGATTTAAAAAGCAATTTATCCGTTACAGACGTTTCCATTTTTAAACCATTTTCACAGGTAGATAAAGCAATTTTAGTTACACTTTTATTACTCGTATGATTTACTAATCGCTCATGACTACGACTAGACTGAAGAGCTGCAAAATAAGTTGACACTTCTGTCATAATTTCCTCTTTAGTTATCGAATTATTTATGACAACATTCTCGATAGATCCATTATTAACCATACCAACATTATTATAATTTATAATACTTGGTTGCACAGATCCGCCATTTTTCACTATTTCACGTAATTTTTTTCCTAACTCAAATGCCTTTATTGTTGTTTCAATTACTTTATATGCCGTAGGCCCATACTCCGTAATCAATGGTATCATCGCTGGTGTCAAAGAAAGTAATGCTGTAATTTCAAGCGATCCGGGTGCAAATTTATTTGCAATTAATTTAAATTCTTGTCTATCTTTTTGGGTAACTCTTTGTGATCCACTTAATACAGCATACGATCTATCTAACATATGTTGTATATCCATTATAGTCTGCGATAAGGAAAATAAATCTATCTGGAAACTTTCTTTTTTATGCATAAATGCAGGACCATCTAAATGTATACACAAAGGAATTTGTTCTTCATCTCTATTCACACTAAATGCTCCTTTCAATTCTATCTATAATTAAAACTATTTTATCATTCAAATTAAGTCAACTTATCTAAATTCAATCTGCTTTAAGAAGTGCATACAGGAAGCGTAGGGACGGTTCTATTCGCTTCCTCTACTCCTTAAAAATTACCTTTTCTCTAAACTCGATCCCCCTTCTTTTTAGGAAGATGAAAGAATTTTTCCTCTCACTTCTATTTACCTAACAACCACAAGTCGGACTATACCGGCCATCACAACAGACCGCCCTCCCCCCCTCGCAGCCGCAAACGCCGCCATGATGGCTGCAGCAGCCTCGCTGCTGCGGGATTATATCCATATCTTTCATCCCTGCGATGGAGTTTTCATCAACAATCACGGGCATTATCTGTTCTTCCGTTCCGGCGATCGTTTGCGATTGGGTTGGCAATGATTTGAGCGCCGCTTTATCCTCTAGAGGTGAGCCAAATGCGACTGAAGGAATGAGCAGGAAGCAGAATACGAATAGACCAAATAACTTTTTCATAAAGTTCCTCCATTATTGTAGTGGAATCATTTCTATACCGACGCTTTTGAGTGAATCCCAGCCTCCCCTTAGAACGAAAACAAGCTCAAATCCATTCTTTGTAAGGATTTGAGCTGCGCGGACGCTGTAATTGTCATCGACGCAAGAGCAAAAGATGACATACGGTTTGCTTTTGTCAGCCGAGCCAACGAATTGATTGAGAGCATCGCCACTGTGCGGATCAATCCAAACTTCACCCTCTATGCCTTGTTGGCTATTGGCGCGACTATTCTTTGATCTCACATCCAGCAACGTGACATTACTCCGTGCGACCAAATAGTCAGCAATGGACAAAAAAGAAGCCTCCACCGGCTGTGCATGGCTCGTTTGGGGTGTGAAAACGGCGGCAAAAATTGCAACGATTGCGATCAAAAATGCTTTTCTCATCTGCTGCTCCTTTGAGTTAAAATAGGTAACTACTGTTCCTCATAAAACAAGTCTCGACATACGGAATTGCTTCTTCTTTCTCCCCCAATTCAGTCTTTTGAAGTTCAAAGATTCACTACCTTTTAAAATATATTCCGTCATCCCCAAAAAAATTCCTGCCAACAACGTCTAATTTATTACATAATTATTACAAATTTTCATTATCTAATCAATTTTCCTATACTCGTCAATAACTCCGCCCATATTTACGCTGTCTGTCCTACGCCTCACATGCCCATCTCCAATCCTCGTCCTCCCATTCCTCGTTCTCCCTTATCCCCGCCGTCGCGATTTTTTCAGAACATTTTAGGCGCGAGGACGAGCAGACTGGAAGCGATAGTCAAGATGGATGGAACGTGTGACAGGACGTCACACGCTGGCGGCGCGTCGACGTAACAGGACGTTTCTAGTGTCAAAACGCGCCATGGATGGCATAGCGTTTGACCATGGACGACGCTTGCCGCCAGGAATTCCATTCACCGCAGCCTGCCGCGCCCATGTCTGCCCGCAGCTCCGTTCAGCTCTGAAAAACCGCGACGCGAAAGGAGATCAGCAAAACAGAATACCACACCACTATCAAATTTGACTTGCTAAAGACATCTCACAAAAACAATTTCAAACCCTGACTAAAAACGTCACTCAGCAAAATAATGAATAAAAAAAATCCCCGCAAGCACTATGATGATGCTTAAAGGGATTCTTTTTCTTCATACATTTGCATTTTTCGGATCGCCGCAACCACATTACGTACATTTGCCTCTTCTGCAATCCCGCTCCGTTTATGCGTCTGCCGAACTAGGCTAAACAGCTTCGCTCCATCCAGTTTATCGCCCACGTACGCCGCTTGTATCTCTTTCATCCAACCGTAGCGCGGAAACAAATGAAAATGAAAGTGCGCCGTTTCTTCAGCAAAATTTGCGATGTAGACTTTCTCCACTCCAGCAATCCGCTTTAATCGAAAAATCATCTCCTGCAAAGCCGCCCCCACTGCCGCCGATTCCTCCAACGTCAATTCCTCATACCCGCCAACATGCCGCTTCGGTGAAAGAATCAAATACCCCGGCACCGCAACGTCGATGCAGTGATGCACAAAAACAAACTCGTTCTCATAAACCACGCCAAACGGAATCTCTTTTTCGCCCCGCAACAACTGACACGTAAGACACATACTTTTCACCAGCCTATGACGCTATTCAATATAGCTTACTTCGCGTCCGCGTCACTAGAACCTTCTGTAAAACGTTACGTTTCTCGAATTTCGTACCCGTTCTCCCTTATCCCCGCCGTCGCGGTTTTTTCAGAACATTTTAGGCGCGAGGACGAGCAGACAGGAAGCGGCAGGCAAGGAGGATGGAACGTGTGACAGGACGTCACACGCTGGCGGAGCGTCATGGACGACGCTTCCCGCCAGGAATTCCGTTCACCGCAGCCTGCCGCGCCCATGTCTGCCCGCAGCGCCGGTCAGCTCTGAAAAAACCGCGACGGCGAAAGGGGCTCAGCAAAACAAATACCACACCATTATCAAATTAAATTTGCCAAAGCAAACTTAAAAAGAAGATTGCCGCGCTGCGCTCGCAATGACAAATGCGACATAACACATTAAAACGCATTTAAACGCAAAAATCCCCCGCAAGGTACAAAAGCACCTTACGGGGGATTTCATTCATTATTCTACAGTAACACTCTTCGCCAGATTTCTCGGCTTATCCACATCGCAACCACGCGTAACTGCTGCATAATAAGCCAGCAGTTGCAGCGGAATCACTGCGAGGATCGGCGCAAGGAACTTGTCCACCTTCGGAATGAAGATCGTGTGATCCACATACTTCTTGATTTCATCGTCCCCTTGCATCGCAACGCCGATAACCACCGCGTCGCGCGCCTTCACTTCCTTGATGTTGCTCAGCGTTTTTTCGTATACATCATGCTGCGTCGCCAGTGCGATGACCGGTACGCCTTCGATGATCAGCGCCAGCGTGCCGTGCTTCAGTTCGCCTGCGGCATACGCTTCGGCATGGATGTAGGAGATTTCTTTCAGTTTCAGCGAGCCTTCCAGCGCCACCGCGTAGTCGAGCGAGCGGCCGATGAAGAACACGTCTTCGTTGAAACCGTATTGCTGTGCAAACGTCTTGATCTCTTCGACGTCTTCGAGCATTTCATGCACTTGGCCCGGCAGATTGCGCAAACCGGCGATCAGTTCGTGCGTGCGTTCTTCGCTCAGCGTGCCTTTGAGACCGGCGATGTAGATCGAGAGCATCGCCATGCTGACGAGCTGCGTCGTGTAGGCTTTGGTCGAAGCGACCGCGATTTCCGGGCCTGCCCAGGTCAGAATCGTGTTGTCCGCTTCACGCGAGATCGACGAGCCGACGACGTTGGTCACGGCCAGCGTCTTCGCGCCGAGGCGTTTCGCTTCTTTCATTGCAGCCAGCGTGTCGAGCGTTTCGCCGGACTGGCTGACGAAGATCGCCAGCGTGTGTTCGTCAACGAGCGGCTGACGATAGCGGAACTCGGACGCCACATCCACTTCGACCGGGATGCGGGCCATGCTTTCGATGTAGTATTTGCCGACGATGCCTGCATGGTAAGCGGTGCCGCAAGCTACGATAACCACTTTGCGGATCGCGGCCACTTCTTCGCGGTTCCATTTCAGTTCGTCGAAAATGATTTTGCTGTTGTTGGTCGCCAGACGGCTGCTCATCGTTTCGCGGATCGCCTTCGGCTGTTCGTAAATCTCTTTGCTCATGAAATGCTCGTAACCGCCTTTTTCGGCAGCTTCGGCATCCCAGTTCACTTCAAAGACTTTCTTGTTGACCGGCACGCCCTGACGGTTCGTGACCCAGACCGAATCCTTCGTTACGACGGCCATTTCGCCGTCGCTTAAGATGTAGGTCTTGCGGGTGCGTTGAATGATCGCCGGGATATCCGACGCGATGAAGTTTTCGCCTTGGCCGAGACCGATGACCAGCGGATTGTCCTGTTTCGTGCAGATCAGTTTTTCCGGTTCGTGCTTGGTCATGAATACCAGCGCATACGAGCCGGTGATTTCGGAGAGTACTTTTTTGACCGCGGCTTCAAAGTCGCCTTCGTAGTATTCTTCGACCAGATGCGCCACGACTTCGGAGTCGGTTTCGGAGGTAAAGACATGGCCTTTGCTGATCAGTCTTTCTTTGAGGTGCATGTAGTTCTCGATGATCCCGTTGTGCACGACTACGAAGTTGCCGGTGCAGTCGGTATGCGGGTGCGAATTGACGTCGGAAGGACGGCCATGCGTCGCCCAGCGGGTATGACCGATGCCGATGTGACCTTCGAGCGGGCTTTGTTCCAATTTCTTCTTCAGGATGCCGAGACGTCCTACGCTCTTTTTGTTGTGCACTTCATTGCCGTCAAATACCGCGATGCCTGCGGAATCATAGCCGCGATATTCCAGCTTGGAAAGTCCTTCGATCAAAAATGGGGAGGCCTGCTCCGGCCCGATATAGCCAACGATACCACACATAGTTGTTATTCCTCCAATAATTCTCTTTTTAAAGATCCGTGTTTCATCGTAGAGCGCATCCGCGCTCCGCTCCTGACGCAGTCGCTTTGTCCCGACGGTCGCCCGCCGGTTTTGTCGCTGTTTAACGGCCTCAGAATGGCCGGGAGGTATCCGCTGACCGGTTCGATAAACCTCCGCCTCGTCCTCTCCACTTGCATGAGAGCCAGCGCTGTAAATCCGTATCTTCGGCTTTTTCTTCGTTCATCAACCACCACCTTTCACGGTTTCCCGGAGACTGCTCAAAAAAGGGCAGGTGCTAGGCGCACCGAGGAGGGTGCAGCGCCGCGTACACGCCGGTACGCAAGCAAGCCCCCCGCAGGAGCAACAACGCAGATGCCATTTTTTCAGCAGTCTCCCTCATAAGAGACGCAAAGGAGCGCCTTCGCGCCCCCTTGCACTGTATCTATTTTACTCGAAACGACTCTTCCGGTCAACTACTTCGCTTCGCCCTGCTCCTGGCGGACGACCGCGGCAATTTCGCCGACAATGCGGTCAAGCTGTTTTTGATCCGGGCCTTCGGCCATCACGCGAATCAGTGGCTCGGTGCCGGACGGGCGCACCAGGATGCGGCCCTCTTCGCCCAGTTCTTGGTTGCCTGCTGCAATCGCGGCGGCAATCTTGGCGTTGGTTTCCCAGCCTTCTTTGCCGAGCACGCGCACATTGACCAAAAGCTGCGGATATTTCGTCATGCAGGCCGCAAGCTGCGACATCTTTTGACCGCTGGCTTTCAGCGCGACCAGAAGCTGCAGCGCGGTCAACACGCCGTCGCCGGTGGTGCTGTACTGGCTAAAGATGACGTGGCCGGATTGTTCGCCGCCGAGCACGTAACCTTCCTTGCGCATCAGTTCCAAAACGTAGCGGTCGCCGACCGCAGTGACTTCAATCCGTCCGCCTGCTTTCTTGATCGCCTGATGCAGACCGATGTTGCTCATCACGGTCGTGACCAGCGTGTTGTCTTTGAGCGTGCCTTTGTTCAGCATGTCGAGCGCACAGCTGACCATGATCTGGTCGCCGTCGACAATCTCGCCGTTTTCATCGACGGCCAGGCAGCGATCTGCGTCGCCGTCATGCCCGATGCCGATATCCGCGCCGTGTTCTTTGACCGCAGCCTGCAAACTTTCGAGATGCGTCGAGCCGCAGTGATCGTTAATGTTGATGCCGTCCGGCTTGTTGTGCAGCACGACAACCTCCGCGCCGAGGCGCTTGTAAATCGTCGGCGCGACTTCGTACGCTGCGCCGTTCGCGCAGTCGACGACAATTTTCAAACCTTTTAAATCACCGGCCACCGTGGATTCCAGATAGTCGATGTAGTGTTTGACCAGATCGCGATGCACTTCGAGCGTGCCGATGTCCGCGCCTTCTTTGCGCGGCATTTCCTCGATGCCGACCATGACCAGTTCTTCGAGTTCTGCTTCGACTTCGTCAGGCAATTTGTAACCGTCGCCGGCGAAAAATTTAATACCATTGTCATAAAACGGATTGTGCGAGGCCGAAATCACCGCGCCCGCCTGTGCGTTCATATGTCCCGTCAGGTATGCGACAGCCGGAGTCGGCACGACGCCGAGCAATACGGCCTTGCCGCCTGCCGAGCAGATGCCCGCCGCCAGCGCGTTTTCCAGCATTTGACCGGAAATCCGCGTGTCGCGTCCGATCGTGATGACCGGCTTGCAGTCGCAGGCCCTACCAAAATAAGTCGTAGCCGCCCAGCCAAGGCGAAATGCCATTTCCGGCGTCAATTCACGGTTCGCTAAACCGCGCACTCCATCTGTTCCAAACAATCTTCCCATCTGTAATATGAGCTCCTTTCAGACATGTAGTTTACATATGATAGTTGCGTATAATTTCCCGGGCAATATTGAGTCCGTCGAGCGCGGCGCTCATGATGCCGCCGGCATAGCCCGCGCCTTCGCCCGCCGGGTATAATCCTTTTACGTTCGTGGACTCGCGGTTTTCGCTGCGCAGGATTCGAAGCGGTGCGCTGCTGCGCGTTTCGACGCCGGTCATGCGCGTCGCCGGATGGGCGAAGCCATGGATTTTGCGGCCGAATACCGGCAGCGCTTCTTTGATTGTGTCGGCGACAAAATCCGGTAAACAGCGACGCAAATCGCCGGCAATGACGCCCGGTTTATAGGTCGGCTTCGTCGCCGACAATTGCTTGCCGACGGTGTTAGCCATGAAGTCTCCAATCGTCTGGATCGGCGCTTTGTAATCCCCGCCGCCGACTTTAAAGGCCGCACGTTCCCATTTGCGCTGGTATTCGATGCCGCCGAGAACGCTGCCGCCCCAGTCTTTTGGCTCTACATTGACTAAGATCGCACTGTTGGCAATGCCGGACGAGCGGCTGTACATGCTCATGCCGTTCGTGGCGACGCCGCCTTCTTCCGATGCGGCGGCCACGACGAGTCCGCCCGGGCACATGCAAAACGAATAGGCAGTGCGGCCGGTGGCCTTATTGTGATGCACCAACGCGTATTCGGCGGCAGGCAGCTCGGGATGACCGGCTGTCGGGCCGTATTGCGCGCGGTCGATCTTTTCCTGCGGATGTTCGATGCGAACGCCGATCGCAAACGCTTTCGGTTCCATTGCAACGCCGCTTTCGTGCAGCATCGCATAGGTATCACGCGCACTGTGGCCGATCGCCATGATGACGATCTCGCTTTGCAACGTTTCGCCCGCAGCGGTGACGACGCCAGTGACTTTGCCGTCTTCACTCAGCAGCTTGACGACCTGTGTCTCAAAGCGGACTTCGCCGCCGAGCGCAATGATTTCTTCGCGCAGCGTCTTAACGACGATGCGCAGACGATCAGTGCCGACATGCGGTTTATGCAGATAAGCGATTTCCGGCGGCGCGCCAGCAGCGACAAAGGTGTCGAGAATTTCGCGCATCAAAGGGTCGTTGACGCGGGTGGTCAGCTTGCCGTCGGAAAACGTGCCTGCGCCGCCTTCGCCGAACTGGACGTTCGATACCGGATCGAGTTCGCCTTTGTCCCAAAATTTCGCAACATCCTTGCTGCGCCGTTCCACGTCGCGGCCGCGTTCTAAGACCAAGGGACGATAGCCGTTTCGCGCTAGCGTCAAAGCGGCCAGCAACCCGGCCGGGCCCAGTCCGACGACAATCGGACGGCTGGTCAGTTTCTGATCGCCTTTGACCAGCGCTTCGGCGGAGGCTGTTTCCATCAGGCTGACGTCTTTGTCCTCGCCGAGCTGTGCAATGACCTGCTTGGGGTTTTTCACAACAGCGCCAAGACTATATACGAAGCAGATATTTCCCTTGCGTCGTGCATCGACCGCTTTACGCAGGATAACCACCTCAATGATTTCTTGAGGTGGTATCCGCAGGCGTTTTGCGGCAATCGCCGACAGGGTTGCCGTTTCCCCTAAATTGACTCGTACATTTGTAATTTTTAACAACGTTCTTTCTCCTTTACTGTTTGCGGATCAGAATCCGAACCTTCACTGCGGACGGAGCAACGGCGATGCCGTCTTTCGCCTGCAGCGGCACGTCGATTTCCGTGTCTTTATCCAAACCAGTCAGATTGACCGGCTCGGTATAAACAAACTCCATTTTTTCCAATATTTTTTCGCTGCCGCTGGCTTCCACCTTGTTCGGCATCGTCATAATGGCTTCCATACGCATGCCTTTCGGCAAATCGCCAAAAGTCAACGCTTTGATATCCAATTGTTTCTTGCCGATCCCTTGCAGGATCTGTACCGCCACCTGAATATGATCCGGCGCGATTTTGACGCCTTCGACGACTTTGTCGTTACTGTTTAGGATTTGAACCGGCGCTTCTGCGGTGAAATCAGCGTTGCGGCCGCTGATATCGACTACGGCGACCACCTTATTGACGGTTTCCAAGAGATTTTGCGGTCCTTCAATGCTGACGGTCTGCTGCGAAGCGCTGACTTTGCTGACCATGGTGCCGACGCTCGGCGTACCGCCCAGTCTCACTTCAACGGGAACCTGCCGGGCAATGATCGGCTCCAGACGCAGGTTGATCTTTTCAGGAAAGACTTCTGCGACTTCCAGATTGGTCGGCACGGCTGTATAGACCTTGACCGTGGAGCGGCCTTCGCCGATGCCCTTGAGATCGATAAACGCCTTGATTTCCTGGTTCTGCAAATTGATCAGCAGGTTGCGCGGCGCGCGCACCTTGATCTTGACCTTTTCCGGCACATCCAAAAGTGACGTCGCAGCCGCCTGGTTCCTAACCTCCAACGGGACTTCGACGCTCGATTCAATCATCGGATTCTGGTCGTTCATGACATAGACCCACAAAACGACGGCCAGGATCAATGCAAGTATTTTAGCGGGCATGTTCTTTTGTGCCGAAAATTCCATGACTACTGCCTCCAGTTAAAGTTAAACAGGTTGGTTAAGGCCGCGGGCGCTCCGTTTTTTGCCGCAAAGAGCGGACGCAGGTTGTCTTTTAGCTCGGTAGCGTCGCTAAAGCGGGTCAGTTTGCCGCCCTGCGCGACCGATACGATGCCGGTTTCCTCACTGACGACGATTACGGCGGCATCCGTCTGTTCGCTGACGCCGATCGCCGCGCGATGCCGCGTGCCGAGTTCCTTGTTCAAGCTGCGGTCTTCGGTCAGCGGCAGCAGGCAGCCTGCTGCAATGATCCGGTTCCCTCTGAGCACCGCCGCTCCATCGTGCAGCGGCGTGTTGGGAATGAAGAGATTGACGAGGAATTCGCTGCTGACCAGGCCGTCTACCTTGATGCCGGTCTCGATATAGTCGTTCAGACCGGTATCGCGTTCCACGACGATCAGCGCACCGATCTTGTTGCGCGCCAGAATGGCGACCGCTTTAACCATATGATCGAGCAGGCTTTCGGTTTCTTCTTCATTGAGCAGCATATATTTCTTAAACATCTTGCCGCGACCGAGTTGTTCGAGCGCGCGGCGCAGTTCGGGCTGAAACACGACCGGCAGCGCGACCATCACGACGGTGAGCGTCTTTTGCAAGATCCAGAAAATGACGTTAAGCCCCAGCCATTTGCTGACCAGCGTCGCAATCAGCAGCATGATCAGTCCTTTTAAGAGAGCCAAAGCCCGCGTGTCCTTGATCATGACGTAAAGGCGATATAGTACGGCAGCCACAAGCAGAATGTCGAGGACATCCAGCAGACTGATGGTGGTAATGATAGCCTGAATTTGCGATAGCATGAATTCTGTGCTCCTTATGTCCTAAAATGACCATTAAAAGAACTTTATTCGCTCCGTAAGCAGTTAAAACCTCCATTTTTAACTAAAAAAAATCATGCCTGCGCATTTTTTTTGCGAAAGGCATGATTCTTGCTTATTAGTTTACAATTTTACGGTTTATTTCGCTTCGACGATCCAGCCTGCAGGCGCTTTGACTTCGCCGAACTGAATGCCGCACAAGGTTTCATACAATTTCCTCGTAACAGGCCCCACTTCCGTTTCACTGTGGAAGACATGCAGTTTGCCGTTGTACTCGATGCCGCCGATCGGCGTGATAACGGCCGCCGTGCCGCAAGCGCCGGCTTCGCTGAATTCGTCAAGCTGTTTGATGAAGACGTCTCTTTCTTCGACCTGCAAACCAAGATACTCTTTTGCTACCGCCATCAGCGAGTATTTCGTGATGCTCGGCAGGATCGAGTCCGATTTCGGCGTGACGAATTTTCCGTCTTTGGTGATGCCGAAGAAGTTGGCCGCACCGACCTCTTCGATCTTGGTGTGCGTAGCCGGATCGAGATAGATACAGTCGGCAAACCCTCTCTTGACAGCCTCTTCATGCGGATGGAGGCTGGCC
The DNA here is from genome assembly GCF_030542965.1 of Azotosporobacter soli. Taxonomy (NCBI): domain Bacteria; kingdom Bacillati; phylum Bacillota; class Negativicutes; order Selenomonadales; family Sporomusaceae; genus Azotosporobacter; species Azotosporobacter soli. The sequence goes on along the minus strand of NZ_JAUAOA010000008.1, from coordinate 53,588 downwards.
GCGTAGTTGCCGCCGACCTTGGCAGCGCCGGTGCCTTGCGGCGCCGCTCTGTCATAGTCGGTAATACAGAAGTTGACCGGTGCCAGTCCGCCTTTGAAGTAAGCCCCTACCGGACTGCAGAAGACGGAAAAGATGAATTCCGGCGCGGTACGTACGCCGAGGTTGTCGCCGACGCCGATCACATAAGGACGCAAATAAAGCGTCGCTCCGGTGCCATAAGGCGGTACATAGTCTGCATTGGCCTTTACAACCTGGACGCATGCATCAATGAATTTTTCTTCGGAGATTTCCGGCATCAAAAGACGCTTGCAGCTGGCTGCCATACGTTTGGCGTTCTGGTCCGGACGGAAAAGCTGGATCTTGCCGTCTTTCGTCCGATAAGCCTTCAGACCTTCGAAACATTGCTGGCCATAATGCAGCGATGTGGAGCCCTCGCTTATCGTCAGCATATTGTCTTCCGTCAACTTACCCTCGTCCCATTTTCCGTTCTTCCAGACAGAGACATAGCGCAAATCTGTTTTGATGTAGGCGAATCCGAGTTTGTCCCAGTCCATTTTGTCCGCGTTGGAAGTCCCTTTTTTCTCTACAGTCATATCCGTGCCTCCTTCATAGTCGAAACATACATATCGGCACTATTATATAGCGCTTTCTGTATACACGTCAAGAAGCGCCTCTTGTTCTTCCAACGTTTCGCGAGCCACTGTCAATTGTCGTTCCCGGCTCGCGGAAGAAGTTCCACCATATGACTTACGGGCGTTCACGCAGGTTTCAGGCTGAATCGCATTCATGATGTCGGCCTCGAAGAGCGGATGAAACGACTGGAATTCGGCAAGAGACAAATCCATCAGCCATTTTTTTTCGATGATGCAATGCGCAACCGCCTTGCCGGCCACTTCGTGCGCCTGGCGGAACGGCAGGCCTTTTTTAACCAGATAATCGGCCATGTCGGTAGCGTTGGAAAAGTCCTGGCTTACAGCGCGTTCCATCACCTGTTTGTTAACCTTCATGCCGCGCAGCATCGAGGCATATACTTTAAGACTGAATTTCAGCGTGTCGATCGTGTCGAACATGCCTTCCTTGTCTTCCTGCATGTCTTTGTTGTAGGCGAGCGGCAAACCTTTCGTGACGGTCAGCAGCGACATCAGATGCCCATAGACCCGCCCGGTTTTGCCGCGCACCAGCTCGGCCACGTCAGGATTTTTCTTTTGCGGCATGATGCTCGATCCGGTGCAGTGTCCGTCGTCAAGTTCGATGAAAGCAAATTCGGCCGAAGACCAGAGGATGATCTCTTCGCTGATCCGGCTGAGATGCATCATCAGAATCGAGGCAAACGAGAGGAATTCAAGGATATAGTCGCGGTCGCTGACCGCGTCAAGACTGTTTTCGTACAGCGCATCGAATTTCAGTTCGCGTGCGACCTGATGCCGGTCGATCGGATAGGTCGTACCGGCCAGTGCCCCTGCACCGAGAGGCATCATATCCGTTCCCTGCCAGACGCCTTCGAGACGTCTGAAGTCGCGCGCCAGCATTGAAAAATAAGCCAGCATGTGATGCGCAAACAAGATCGGCTGCGCACGCTGCAGGTGCGTATAGCCCGGCATCATCACGTCGCCGTATTTTTCGGCCGTTTCGACGAGCGCCAATTGCAGATCATGCAAAAGTTCAGCAATGTCACGGATTGCGCCTTTCAGATACATATGCGTGTCGAGCGCGACCTGATCGTTGCGACTGCGCCCGGTGTGCAGTTTGCCGCCGACGGCGCCGATGCGGTCGGTGAGACGTTTTTCCACGTTCATATGCACGTCTTCGAGCGCGACTTCGAAGGAAAACTTTCCCGCTTCGATGTCGGCCAGAATGCTTTCGAGTCCTTTGATGATCGTATCCGCTTCGGCTTTGTCGATGATGCCGCACTGTCCGAGCATTCGTGCATGCGCGATGCTGCCGGTGATGTCTTCCCGATACATCCGCTGGTCAAAGCCGACGGAGGAGGTAAACTCCTCCACCAGCACGTCGGTTCCTTTGGCGAAACGGCCGCCCCAGAGCTTAGCCATTTTTCTTCGCCTCTTGTTGCATCAGCGCGCGGACTTTAAGCGGCAGACCGAAGAGGTTGATGAAACCTTCGGCGTCTTTTTGGTTGTAGACATCATCATAGCTGAACGTAACGAAACCTTCGTGGAAGAGCGAGTACGGCGATGTCGCGCCTGCGCTCATGATGTTTCCTTTGTACAGCTTGAGTTTTACATTGCCGGTCACGGTTTGTTGCGTGTTGTCGACGAAAGCGTCGAGCGCTTCGCGAAGCGGCGAGAACCACATGCCGTCATAAACGAGTTCCGCATAGCGTACGGCGATTTGTTCTTTGTAATGCATTGTCGCGCGATCAAGCGTGAGGTATTCCAGTTCACGGTGCGCATAGTACAGGATACTGCCGCCCGGAGTCTCATAAACGCCGCGGGACTTCATGCCGACCAGACGGTTTTCGACGATATCGGTAATGCCGATGCCATGCTCCGCGCCCAGTTCATTTAGTTTGGTAAGCAGCGTAACGCCGTCCATTTTTTCGCCGTTCAGGGCCACCGGAACGCCTTTATCGAACGATACTTCGAGATATTCGGGCGCATCGGGCGCTTTTTCCGGGCTGTTGCAGATCATATACAAGTCAGGCAGCGGCTCATTGGCCGGATTTTCCAGATCGGCGCCTTCATGGCTGAGATGCCAGATATTGCGATCCATGCTGTACGGGCGTTTTTTTGTAACCGGCACCGGAATGCCGTGTTTTTCCGCATAGTCGATCGCGTCTTCCCGCGAGCGGATGTTCCATTCGCGCCACGGTGCAATGATTTTGAGTTGCGGCGCAAGCGCCTTGACGGTCAGCTCGAAACGGACCTGATCGTTGCCTTTGCCGGTTGCGCCATGCGCGATGGCGTCAGCGCCTTCTTTTTCGGCGATTTCGACCAGCGCCTTGGCAATGATCGGGCGCGCGAACGAGGTGCCGAGCAGATATTTGCCTTCATAGACCGCACCGGCTTTCAGCGTCGGCCAGACATAATCTTCGACGAAGGTCTTTTTCAGATCTTCGATATATACTTTGCTCGCGCCGGATTTGATCGCTTTTTCTTGTACGATATCGAGTTCATCGCCCTGTCCGACATCGGCGCACATCGCAATGACTTCACAGCCGTCATAGTTTTCTTTTAACCAGGGAATAATGACCGAAGTATCCAGACCACCGGAATACGCCAATACCACTTTTTTAATCTGACTCATATTAAAAATCCCCCTCAACAACTATTTATTGTTTTTTACATTTTCATTGAAACACAGGTACTGCGCACCACAGATTCGCTACGCGAATATATGGTTAAACTGTTACATCGTGCAACGATTTCTGTGATTGCGTCAGCAATCCGCGGTTCAAATTTTTCTCATAAAATGATTACTTATCGCACATCGTCAGCGCCATGATCGCTTTTTGCACATGCAGACGGTTTTCCGCCTGATCGAAGACGACCGATTGCGGACATTCCATCACCTCATCGGTGATCTCTTCGCCGCGATGCGCGGGCAGACAATGCAGCACGATCGCGTCCTTCTTCGCTTTGGCAAGCAGTTTGCCGTTAAGCTGGTATGGCGCAAACACGGCTTTGCGCGCGGCTTGCTGGCTTTCCTGTCCCATGCTGGCCCAGACGTCGGTGTACAATACGTCAGCGTCCGTTACGGCTGCGACCGGATCCTGCAAGATTTCGACTTTGCTGCCGAAAGCGGCGGCGTCGGCCTTCGCTTCGGCAACAATCGCCGCATTCGGCGCATAAGCGGCCGGACTGGCGATCGCGATGTCCATGCCGACTTTGGCGCAGGCATGCAAAAGTGCGTTTGCCATGTTGTTGCCGTCGCCGACATAGGCCATCTTCAGCCCTTTGAGCGTTTTTTTCTGTTCCCACACCGTGAAAATATCGGTCAGTGCCTGGCAGGGATGCAACAGATCGGTTAAGGCATTGATGACCGGCACCGACGACCATTCGGCCATTTCTTCCACCTCAGAGTGGGAAAAAGTCCGGATCATGATGCCGTCGACATAGCGGGCCAAAACCCTTGCCGTGTCTTTCACCGGTTCGCCGCGCCCGATCTGCAGATCGTTTGCGCTTAGAAAGAGCGCGCTGCCGCCCAACTGCCACATCCCTACTTCGAACGACACCCGTGTCCGCGTGGATGCCTTTTGAAAAATCATCCCCAAAGTTTTTCCCTTAAGGATCGGATGCGCAATGCCCCTTTTCTGTTCGTCTTTCAGACGAGCCGCCAAGCGAAAGATGGCGTCCACCTGTTCAGCCGTCAGTTGGTGTATGGATAGCAGATCGTGTCCTTGTAAGCACATGCCTGGTTCCTCCTATTTCAGGATTCGGTCATTGTTTCACCGTGCCCAGCACTTCGTCCAGTACGGCAATGACTTCATCCACATGATTTTCTTTAATGATGAGCGGTGGTACGAACCGCAATACGTTGCCTGCGGTACAGTTGATGATGATGCCCCGCTCGAGGCATGCTTCGACGATTTCCCGTCCCGGTTGCGTCAGTTCCGCCCCGATAATCAAACCCTGTCCCCGTACTTCTTTGATCAGAGCGGGGTATTTTGCTTGCAGGCGTTTGAGCGCTTCCCTAAGATAAGCGCCGACGGCAATCGTATTTTCCAGCAGTTGTTCCTGTTCCATGGCATCGAGCACCGCATTGCCTGCCGCGCAGGCCAGCGGATTGCCGCCGAAAGTAGAACCATGGTCGCCGGGCGAAAACGCCGCCGCGACTTTTTCCGATGCCAGTACCGCGCCGATCGGCACGCCGCCGCCCAGTCCCTTGGCAAGCGTTACGATGTCCGGCTTGATTGCGCTGTGCTGATAAGCGAACATTTTTCCGGTCCGTCCTACGCCAGTCTGGATTTCGTCAAGGATTAAGAGCGCACCGTGTTTGTCGCAAAGCGCGCGAACCTTTTCCAGATAATCGGCAGCCGGAACGTAGACGCCGCCTTCGCCTTGAATCGGTTCAAGCATGACCGCACAGGTCTTGTCGGAAATCATCGCTTCCAGCGCGGCCAGATCTCCGTAAGCAACATAGCTGAATGCGCCGGGCAAAGGCCCAAAGCCTTCCTGGTATTTCGGCTGCGCGGTCGCGGTCAGCGTCGCCAACGTCCGGCCGTGAAAGCCATGCTGCGCGGTGATGATTTCCCGCCGCTCGCCGCCTTGTTTGGCCGCATACTTGCGTGCCAGTTTCATCGCACCCTCGTTCGCTTCTGCGCCGCTGTTGGCGAGAAACACTCTTTCCAGGCCGCTGGCCGCAGCCAGTCGCTTGGCCAAAAGCGCTTGCGCTTCGGTGTAGTAGAGATTGGAACAATGGATCATTTTTCCGGCCTGGTCGGCGATTGCCTTGACCAGGCCGCTGTGACCATGTCCCAGCAGATTGACCGCGATGCCGGCCAGAAAATCGAGATAGCGTTTGCCCTCGTTGTCAAACACATAGGGGCCTTCCCCGTGACTGAGGACAATATCGTAACGCCCGAACACCTGCATATAATGCCGGCTGTCGAGTTCTTTCACTTGCGCTTTATCCATCTTGCAGCCTCCTTCTTACCCGACCACTTCGGTGCCGATGCCCTCTGTCGTGAAGACTTCGAGCAGCAGAGAGTGGGATTGGCGGCCGTCAATGATGTGCGTCTTTTTCGCGCCGCCGGAGAGCGCCCGCAGGCAGGCTTCGACTTTCGGAATCATGCCGCCGGCGATCGAACCGCCTGCGATCATTTTTTTCGCCTGTCCGACCGTCAGCGTCGAGATAAAGCTCGACTTGTCCTGATAATCGGTATAGATGCCTTCGACGTCGGTCAAGAGCAGCAATTTCTCCGCCTTCAACGCACCGGCGATCTCGCCTGCGACGTAATCGGCGTTGATGTTGTAGCTGGCGTAGTCGTCGCCCTCTCCAACCGGCGCAATGACCGGGATATATCCTTTGTCAAGCAGATGACCGATCAGTTCGGTTTGCACATTGGCCACGTCACCGACAAAGCCGATATCTACTTTGCTGACCTTGCCGTTTTCATGCACCTCGGCCAAATGTTTGCGCGCCTGAATCAGGCTGCCGTCCTTGCCGCTCAATCCCACCGCCTTGGCGCCGTTTTGGTTGAAAAGACGGACGATTTCGCTGTTCAGCTTGCCGACCAGCACCATTTCTGCGACATTCATCGTTTCGGCGTCGGTGACACGCAAACCGCTGACAAACTCGGTTTCTTTGCCCAGCTTTTTCAAATAGCCGGTGATTTCCGGCCCGCCGCCATGCACGACAACCGGTTTCATGCCCAGGCACTGCATCAGGATGATATCCTGAATCACGCTGTGTTTCAATTCTTCGCTGACCATCGCATTGCCGCCATATTTTATCACTACGGTCTTACCGGCAAATTTTTGAATGTACGGCAACGTCTCAATTAACACTTGCGCTTTGTTGACTGGATTCGTCATCATATCCGCATCCTCTCCTTTAGGTATGATATTCACCGTTGATTTTCACATATTCATAAGAGAAATCGCAGGTCCAGACGGTAGCCGCCTCACTGCCCACTCCTAAGTCAACCACCACATTGATGTCATGTTCAGCCATCACGTCTTTCAGTGCGCCCGTTTGATCGGCGACGCCCTGTCCTTCTTTGACAACCGGCAGTCCGCCGATCGTCAGCGACACTTTTTCCGGATCGGCCGCCGCTTCGGAATAACCGACTGCGCAGAGAATGCGCCCCCAGTTGGGATCCTGTCCGAAGAACGCGGTCTTGACGAGCGGTGATTTGGCAATTGCCATCGCCGCCTTGTGTGCATCCGCTTCACTCGTTGCACCCTGAACGGTGATTTCAAGAAACTTGGTCGCTCCTTCGCCGTCGCGCGCCACCAGTTTTGCCAAGTGGATGCATACGGCAGTCAGCGCTTTTAAAAAGGCGCCGTAATCTTCGCCCGCAGCTTTCGTAATCGCAGCGTTTCCTGCCAGAGCATTGGCCAGAACCGCGACCATATCGTTCGTACTGCTGTCGCCGTCTACCGTAATGCGGTGAAACGACTGATCAACCGCATGTTTGAGCGCCGTTTGCAAAACGTCTGCCTCAATGTCGGCATCCGTCATGATAAAGCAGAGCATCGTCGCCATATTGGGATGAATCATGCCCGATCCTTTTGCCAACCCGGCAATCCGTACCGGTTTGCCGCCCAGCGTGAAGTCGACGCTGCAGGTCTTGGGGAACGTATCGGTCGTCATCATCGCCAGCTTGACGTCTTCAAACCCGTCAGCGCTACTTTTCTCGACCGCGCTTTTGATGCCGGCGCTAATTTTGCCCATCGGGAGCGGCACTCCGATCACACCGGTCGATGCCACAATAACTTCATCCTGCGCTACATTAAGGAGCCCTGCCGTCTGATGCGCCATTGCCTGCGCATCCACTTGCCCCTGCACGCCGGTGCAGGCATTGGCACAACCCGAATTCACCACGATGGCCTGTACTTTACCGTTTTGTACGACTCTGCGGGAAACAACGACCGGAGCCGCCGCCATCGTATTCGTCGTGAACACAGCCGCACCGTTCGCCGGAACTTTACTGTAGAGTACAGCAACATCTTCCTTGCCGCTTTTCTTAATGCCCGCTTTCACACCGCCGCCGTAAAACCCTTGCGGGATTTTCATATCTTCAATTTGCATCTTCATTCCTCCATCATTCACTCGATTTCATCAAGGATATAAGGGTACGAGTTCCAGTCCGGCCTTTTCGTCGAATCCGGACATAACGTTCATATTTTGCACCGCTTGTCCGGCTGCGCCTTTGACCAGGTTATCGATCGCCGATACGACGACGACCCGCCCGGTACGCTGGTCGAGATGCCAGCCGATATCGCAGAAATTACTGCCTCGGACATTCTTCGTCGCCGGATAGCCGCCGAGCCCAAGCAGTCGGATAAAATATTCCCCTGCGTACATCTCTTCGAATGCGTTCGTGATTTGCTGCGGCGTAACGCCGTTTTTCAATTTTCCATAGCAGGTGCTGAGTATGCCGCGGCTCATCGGCACCAGATGCGGCGTGAACGTAAGCGTCAATGCTTCCCCCGCCAGCAGCGACAGCGCCTGTTCGATTTCCGGCGTATGCCGGTGTCCGGCAATATTGTACGCCTTAAAATTTTCCCAGGTTTCGGTGAAATGACTGTTCATGCTAAAACCGCGTCCCGCGCCGGATACGCCGGACTTCGCATCGATGACCAGACTGTCCGTTTCTACGAGTCCCGCCTTCACAAGCGGCGCAAGCGCCAGAATCGAAGCCGTTGTATAACAGCCCGGATTGCCGACGATTTTGGCATCCTTAACCTTGGCGCGATTCAGTTCGGTCAGCCCGTATACCGCACCGGAAGCGGGATGCGTATGCTTTACCTTATACCACTCTTCATATACCGCTTCGTCGCTGAAACGATAATCCGCTCCCAGGTCGACGACCTTGACGCCTGCTTCAGCCAGCGCTTTGCCGCTGGTCATTGCATGTCCGTGCGGCAGCGCGATGAAGACCAGATCGCTTTGCGCAAGTTCTTCCAATTGGTTCATACTGCCGAGCACCTTAGTTTCAAGACCGCGCAAATGCGGATACAACTGATCGATAGCCTGCCCGGTACTGCTTTCCGATGTAATATGGAGAAGTTCCGCCTCTGGATGGGCGGCAACCAAACGGATAAGTTCAGCTCCGGCATAACCGGTAGCGCCTATAATACTGACCTTCATGTCCATACCTCCCTTGCACTGTTTTAATTATACATCATCATTGCATAATAATGCAATGATGATTGCAACTTTTTTCATAAACTTACTTTTGAACATCGCAACACGAAGACACGAAGCTACAAAAGAAAGAAAAAGAGACTAAAAAAAATTCACTCTTCCCTTCTTCACAGCTTCGTGTCTTCATTTCTTCGTGTCAAATCTCATAAGTTTCTTCCCCTTTCTACAAGTATGGTCCTGTAAACTGAATCTTCGCGCCGCACTGCAGACATTCCTGCCCCACTTCAGCAGACATATCTCCGGCAAAACGCTCCAACAATACCGCCCCGCAATGCGGACAACAGCTGTTTTTTTCCTCGCCCGCCACGTTGCCGATATAAACATAGTGCAAATGCGTTCGCGCCGCCTCCTGCGCTGCGCTTAGCATGCTCAGCGGCGTCTCTGGCGCAGTGAACTGATAGTCCGGATGGTAGCGCGTCAGATGCAGCGGAATATCCGGATTAATGCCCGCCAGCCAGCGCGCCAGACTTTCGACTTCCGCCAGATCATCGTTATGCCCCGGTACCAGCAGTGTCGTTATTTCAACATGGCAACGCCGAGCGGCCATCTCCACGCACTTTAGCACCGGCGTTAATTCCGCGCCGCATATTTTCCGATAAAACTCTTTGTTAAACGCTTTGACGTCAATGTTTATCGCATCAATGACTTCAAGCCACCTTTTCAAAGGTTCTTGGTTGATGAAGCCATTGGTCACGACAACATTCTTCAAGCCCTCTTCTCTGGCTGCCTGCGCCGTATCCCATACATACTCATACCAAACGGTCGGCTCCGAATAGGTGTAAGCCAAGCCAATGTTGCCCCTCTCACGGTAGCGCAACGCCAACGCAACGGCGTCCTGCGGCGATAGATACTTCGTTGCCGGTTCCTGCTGCGATAACGTCCAATTCTGGCAATAGCGACAACTCATATTGCAACCGAACGTGCCAAGCGACAATACCTTTTGTCCTGGAGAAAAGTGATACAGGGGCTTCTTTTCCAGCGGGTCAAGCGCACAGGCCGAACATTGTCCATAATTCAAGCTGTACAATCGGCCGCCGTCATTGCGTCGAACCCGGCAAGCGCCGCTCTGCGCCGCTTTTATTTCACAGCCTTTCGGGCATAGCCGACAGCCTACAGCCCCGTCATGACCTGCTTCATAATATAGCGCTTCCCGCATGTCTTTCCCCCTCCCCAACTCAGGTATAGCGAACGACGGTAAAGCGGTACATCGTGACCGCTTCACCAGGCACAATGCCCGCTTTTTGCCGGACAATCGCAATTTGTTCTTCCACCGTATTGACGCCCTCAAGCTGCGGCAAGAGCAACCCCTTGCGCCAGCCGCTTTTTAAAATCAAGCCATAGCGCGCCGGATCAAGCTGATTCTCAGCCGCAATCTCTTCCGGCGGCGTCAGCACATCGACCGAAATCTCGAGTTCCGGCAATTCCGCTTCCTCCACCTTGGGAAAGCGCGGATCCTGCGTCGCCGCCATTACCGCATTGCGGATGATCTCATGCGCAACGTCCGTTTGCGTCGGTTCAAACGTTCCGATGCAACCGCGCAGACGTCCCTGCTTTTTCAAAGAAACAAATACGCCCGCGCGCCCGGCCAACTCCTCCGGCAACCGTTCCGGAAGCTCCGGCATTTCAGCAACGTGCAAATGGCTGCGCAGCGCCGCCCAGGCTAATTCTACTGCTGTACTATGCGTTTTATTCATACGGCGCCTCCCTTCGCGTCAAGAAACGGTTTGTAAATCGCCACCGCGTAGCCGACGCCAAAAGGCGCTTCGTAAGAGAGCAACTCGACTTTTGTTTTAATCCCCGCCAGCGCGCCCAGCAAAAAGAAGATCGGCCGCAACCCGCATTGCCCCGCCTCTTCAACTAATTCCGGCGACAGGCGATGCAGCAAATGAAGACTGTTATCACGCACAGCCGTCAAAACAAGCTCGTCAAATTCTTTGCCGCGCGGGCTGTAACCATTTGGCGCACCCGCGTCGAGGCGATGCGACAAATCACCGGAGGCAACAACGACAACCCGCTTGACGCTAAGACGTACCGCTTCCTGAACCGCTACCCCAAACATTTCCATTTGCCGATACTCGAGCATGCCTACTGATAAATAGACGATTTCGCCTTTAAAGCCGGCATCACGCAAATAGTAGAGCGGCACCAACGCGCCATGATCAAGCTCAACCGAAAGACGATAACGCTGTGCCGACTCTTCATCGATATTGACCACCGGAATCCCTTTTTTCTCGCATTGTCCGCCGATGCGCAGCGCAAGTTTGCAATCATTGGCAAATTCCAACGCCGTTTCAGGCGCGCCAAAGCGGCTAAAGTTTCCGCACAGCGCCGGTATGCGTGAAATTCCTACGGCATTGCGAAACATCGGCCCATGCGGCGAGATAATGATGATCGTATCCGGTTTATACTTGTTGATGTACGTTGCCACCTGGCGTGCGGCATTGACTGTTTTGCGAACTTTTTCAACATCCTCCTGCCCAATTTCCGGTACCATAATCGGCGGGTGCGGCAGTAATGCTCCAGCAATAATCACGCCCATATCGGTCACATCCTTTTTCTCCAGCTCTCGCCTCAGTTCCATAACAATAATTTCCATAAACAAACGAAAAACTCCTGCCGACTAGCCAAAGCCAACCCCGATAAGGTACAATTGTTTTATCTGCTATTCAAGAAGGGGGTTTCACGTTGCGGATTTTCCGTTTTTTATCGGTATTATGCGTTTTATTTCTGATTTCGTTTGGCATCAGCGGCGGAGCCACCTTGTGGCAAAAATGGTCTTCCACCCTCCCCGCTTCGACTTCGGCCGTTCTGCCCGCCGATACAGCGGCCAGCGTTAACGAAGCCGCCGGAGCCTGGGATCGGATCTGGAGAATTATCGCCCTAAAGAGCGCGGTAGAAGGCAAATTGGATCGCCGAAACTATGTGAAAATAAAAGACATTCCGCTCACACTGCAACAAGCCGTCATCGCGACAGAGGATCATCGCTTTTACAATCATGTCGGTTTTGATTTCGAGGGAATTCTTCGCGCCACCTTAGTCAACGTGCAAGCCGGCGGCTACGCCGAAGGTGCGAGCACGATCACGCAGCAGCTGATCAAGAACTTATTTCTCTCGCAGGATAAGACCATCACCCGTAAAGCGGAAGAGTTCGTTCTTGCGGTCGATATGGAGCTACGTTATTCTAAAGAGGAAATCCTCGAAATGTATCTGAACAGCATTTATTTCGGTTCCGGCGCCTACGGCATCGGACCGGCCGCGAAGATCTATTTCGGCAAACCGCCTGCCAATCTTAATCTGCCGGAGGCGGCGCTGCTTGCCGGCATCCCCAACGCACCATCGCTCAATTCTCCCTACGTTAATTTCCAGGCCGCTAAGCAGCGACAAGCCATCGTCCTAGGTGCAATGGTCAAGTACAACTATCTCGGCCCCCAGGCCGCCGAAGAAGCACGTTTAACGCCAGTCTGGCTGGCAAATTAAAAAAGACCCGCAAGATTCCAAACGGAACCTTGCGGGTCTTTGCTTTTAGAAGTAGCTCTTCATCGGACGCCATTCAGGCGACCCGACATCCAGTTTGTCATGGACAAGCGTACGTGAAGCTTTTTCAAGCGTGAATTCTCTAATGTACGTTTCGCGGCTGATTTCTTCATCTTGTTTAATCAAGATGCCTTCATTTTGAATGTTGAAGGCCAAGAGCGGAAAATATGAATCGCGCTGCAATTCGCGAACCAGCACTCCCATACGCGTCGGCGATTCGAGTTCTTGGAAATAACGGCTCAGCGTCTTATACGAAGCAAACGTGATTGCTTTCGGATGGTCTAAAAGCGGTGCCAATTCCGGGAAGTACTGACGCACTTCTTTTACTTTAATCGGCATGTCTGGAGAAATACGCTGAAAACGCACCAACGCGTCCGGTTTTTCGCTTTCATAGCCTACTTCCATCGAAAAATGCAGACCTTGACGGGTAAACGAATAGGTATAAAAAGCAGCTTTTGCTTTTTGATGTCCTTTTTCTTCCCAGTTCGCCTTTGTCCAAAGTTGTCCGTCCTGATCGATAACCAGACGGTGTTCGCCATATTGTTGGGCCATTGCACCGCGTGTATCGCCAAGATTAGCGGAAGCAACCCCTCCTACCGTAAAGAACATGGTAAAAATTAATGCACTGATGATTCGCTTCATTAAAAATCTCCCTTCCGGCTCTCGTAAAACTACTCTAGTATATATTAGACCTGAATCAATATTTTCCTGCTTGAAAATTGCTTCAGCTTCATTTTTGCGCGATTTTAGCATTCGCTTTTGAATGTTTCATAAAAATAACCCTCGATTCCTCGAGGGTTTGCTTATAAATGGTGCGGTCGAGTGGATTTGAACCACCACGAGGTTGCCCCCACTAGCTCCTGAGGCTAGCGCGTCTGCCGTTCCGCCACGACCGCAAATATCACGTATTTCAGCGACATTTATTATGTTACCATAACAAAAACACACTGTCAAATATATTTTTATAAAAAGCCAGAAAAATTTTATGCATCCCATTTTCCTTTGCCGTAAAACAACTCCGCCTTCAACACCTGCTCACGTCGAACTTCCCAAAGCGTCGCCTGAACGCTCTTTTCCTGCAGCGGCAGGCTAAGATATTGATCAGGATCGACCCAATTCAACGCAAAAATTCGCTGCCAACTGTCTCTCACCCGTCCCTCCAGATCGCCGTCCTTTTTGGTATGTCCCATCGGATAGCGTAAACCACGTCGCTGCCGTTCCAACTCAAAAGCGGCATCATCCGCCAATGATTCTCCCAAATACCAGCCGTTCAGCACATGGTGCCAAAGGATGAAATCAGACAGCACGACTTGCTCGGCCGGAATCGAAAATTCGATCCGCATTCCCGGCGTTCCTGGCGGCAGCTGGCCGCTATAGCGCATGTCCGGTTTCGGCTGGTGATCGCCGTGCCAATGGTACCACGCCCAGAGCGGATAAGCGTCTTCATGCGGTGGTGGACCGATCCGCGCTATCATTTCGTCGCGCATCCACTGATAAGCCGCTAAAAATGCGATTTCGGCCACTACAGGTCGGCACCACAGTACCCCGTCCCGCTCCAATTCTTGCCACGCCGCCAATGACTGAATCGTCCACAACTGCAGCTTTCCATCCCCCCGCCGCATTTCAGCCCCTCCCCGCACCGTTACTCCTGCTATTTATTTAGCTGTTTTTAATCCAATTCCTGCAGCAGCGCCAACAAAAGTCACTAAGAGCGGATGACGTTTCACCACAGAACACGAAGAAGTTCATTTTAAACCACAGCTACCTAACGGTACCACAGAAGCCGTTACGCGGCTTAACGGTTAAAACAGTCAAATCGCGTAGCGATTTCTGTGGCGGCTATGCCGCCTGTGGTTCAAATCGTTTGTTAACCACAGATGTAAAAAAAGCCTCCATCTTTCGATGGAGGCTTTGAAACAATTAACGTTTCGAGAACTGCGAAGCTTTACGAGCTTTCTTGAGGCCGTATTTACGACGCTCTTTTTCGCGCGGATCGCGCGTCAGGAAGCCAGCTTGCTTCAGAACAGGACGGTATTCAGCGTCTACCAGAAGCAGCGCGCGAGAAATACCATGACGAACAGCGCCGGCTTGACCGGACGGGCCGCCGCCCTCAACTTTTGCAATTACATCATATTTACCAAGAGTTTCACTTACTTCCAAAGGTTGCTTAACGATGAGTTCCAACGTCTTGCGACCGAAGTAAGCGCCAAGTTCGCGTCCGTTAATGACAATCTTGCCTTCACCCGGAACCAGACGAACTCTGGCAACCGAGGTTTTTCTCCGACCAGTGCCGTAGTATGTAACCAATGCCATTTGTGTGTTCCTCCTTCCGGATTATCTTACGTTAATTTCAAGTACTTCTGGTTGTTGAGCTGCATGCGGATGCTCAGCACCGCGATATACATTCAACTTGCGGAACATTTGACGTCCCAGACGATTCTTCGGCAGCATGCCTCTGATCGCCAGTTCTACCATACGCTCCGGCTTGTCGGCCAACATTTGACCGGCAGTAGTGAACGTAGTGCCACCAACATAACCGGAATGGCGGAAATAGGTCTTTTGGATCAATTTCTTGCCAGTCAACACGATTTTGTCAGCGTTCACAACGATGATATGATCACCGGTGTCCACATGAGGAGTAAAAGTAGGTTTATGTTTGCCGCGAAGTACTTTTGCAACTTCTGCGGCTAATCTACCTAATGTTTTGCCTTCTGCATCTACAACATACCACTTGCGCTCGATGTTAGAGGCATTCGCCATAAAAGTTTTCATGCGATCTCCCTCCTTGTCACAACATTTCTAAATATAGTGATTTTTTTCTATGAGTCTTCCGGGGCTAACGGAATTCATGGCAAAAATCTCATAGAGCTATTGTAATAAAAATAGCAGCTATTGTCAATAACTTTTACTTTTTATCACAGTCTTTTTTGCTGCACGCGCAGCAGCCACATTTTTAAGAGCGGCGTCGCGATTAGTAATAAAAAGAGCAAGCGAAATAATTGAAAGGCCACGATCGCGGAAAGATCCGCGCCGATCGTCATCGCGGTCAGGCTCATTTCCGCCATTCCGCCGGGCGCCATACTGAGAAACGCAGTCGCAATATCAAGACCGCCCCAGCGCTCCAGGAACCAGCCGAATCCCAGGCAAAGAAGCATCAGCGCGACCACATTCAAAATCGTATGCGGCAGCAATTTTCGCCAATTCTTCAAATCCGCCAGCTGTACCCTTGCTCCAGTATATGCGCCGACGGAAAGCTGCGCCGCATTTAGCCAGGGCTTGGGCGCCGGAGGCACGGGAAAACCGCTCAGCACGATACCGGCTGCCATCAAAATCGGGCCTAATAAGAAAGGCGTCGGCAAACGAAGAAAGCGGGCAATAAAACCGCCCAGCGCGATCAATGCCGCCAGTAGAACCACCTGCGGCAGAGAAAGCGTGATTTGTGAGCCCGGCAGTATCGCCACCGCTGCCGCAGTGCCGCCCAGACCTTTTATCGCAACGAACGGTACAACAAAGATTACCGCCAATAAGCGAAAGGTTTGCATGAATAAGACCACCGTCAAATCCGTCTCTTTGATCTCACGGCACAAGATCGTAACCTGTGACAAACCGCCGGGCAGCGTGCCGATCAAACCTGTCGCCAGCGAGATGCCCGTATGGCGATGCGTAAACCAGCCCAACAGCAGACTAAAGAGAATGACGCCAACCGTCGCCGCCAACATCGCGCCCAAATTGGCAGCGACATTCGCCAGCGTCGAAGGCGTAAAGGTACGCCCGACACTATAACCGATGACAAGCATCCCCGCATAGCAAAAGCTGACCGGCCAGCGCACCTTGCGCCGGGTTGTCGTATTCCAGAGCAGCAAAGCGGTGACGGCTCCCAGCATCCAAGGCAGCGGCATGGCACTGCAGGCAAATAAACTGCCGCCCAAAAGAGCCAGTACGCCCGTTTCAAGTATGACAAGCCTCATGTATAAAACACTTCCTTTAGATAGAGCCCTTGCGCCGGTGCTGTCATACCGGCCATTTTCCGATTGCGCGACTCGAGAATCAGCGGCATATCCGCCGCTTTTTTCCGACCGATGCCGATCGCGACGACCGTACCGACCAGGCAGCGAACCATATGATAGAGAAAGCCGTTGCCCCAAAAACGGAAAAGATATTCATCGCCGACAGCCTGAAGGCTTGCTTCGTAAATCGTCTTCACCGTATTAATCTGGTGACCGCCGGCGCCTTGGAACGCAGTGAAGTCATGCGTGCCTTCCACATAACGAAGCGCTTCTTGCATCGCGGCAAAATCCAGTTTACGGCTGTAGTGCCAGGTCAGGTCACGACGAAAAGGGTCCGGCTGTTTGCCATGGTACAATCGATATTCATAGACTTTGCTGGTCGCACTGTGCCGGGCATGAAAATCATCTGCAACCTCTTCGGCGCTGACAATCGAGATATCATTCGGCAGATGTCCGCGCGAGGCAAGCGGAATCCGTTCAGCCGGTATTGTTCCCGTCGTACGCAGGCTTATGGCCTGACCATAGGCATGAACCCCCGTATCGGTACGGCCCGAACCGGCGATTTTGATCGGATGTCCAAAGAGCGGCATCAAGCGGTCTTCCAGTACCTGTTGGACGCTCAGCGCATTTTCCTGCCATTGAAAACCGTGATAGGCCGTTCCCTGGTAGGCCACCACAATTTTTAAGTTCCGCTCTTTCACCATGGCAAAGTCTCCGGTTTCCATTTCAGGATCGCCAGAAGAAGGACGAGCAAAAAACTGGCCGCATAGGCAACGACGTCAAGCGATCCATGCTTCAATTCCTTCATGCGCGTGCGTGATTCGCCGCCGCGATAACAGCGCGCTTCCATTGCGATCGCCAATTCGTCGGCGCGTCGGAATGCGCTGATAAAAAGCGGAACCAAAAGCGGTACCATGCTTTTGGCGCGTTTAATCGGATTACCGGTAGAAAAATCGGCGCCTCTTGCCATCTGGGCTTTCATGATGCGATCCGTCTCTTCGAGTAGCGTAGGTATGAAGCGCAGCGCAATCGTCATCATCATTGCCAGCTCATGTGCAGGCAGGCCCATGCGACGGAACGGGTTCAGCAGCGTCTCGATGCCGTCCGTAAGAGCGATTGGCGAAGTGGTAAAGGTCAGTAGCGACGACATCAAGATCAGTAAAATCAAGCGCAGCGACATCAAGATGCCCTGGCGGATTCCTTCCTGCGTGATCGTGATGAATTTAGCACTATAAAGTACTGTACCGTTTGTCGTCAGGATATGAATCGCCAGCGTGAACGCAAGGATGACCCAAAGCGGGCGCACCGAACGGATCATCAAACGGGCAGAAATCCGGCCTAAGGCAATCGCCCCAACAGCAAAAAACATCAATATTCCATAAGCGGCATAATTTTCCGCCATAAAGATACTGCTGATGAAAACGAAAGTCGCTACGATTTTGCTGCGCGGATCGAGACGATGGATCACCGAGTCACCCGGCAGATATTGTCCTAACATAATGTCGCTTATCATTGCGGCTTCCTCCCCCCGGCTGCCAGGATGCTGCGCGCGCCTTCCACCACAGTCAGTGCTCCAACATCGGCGGCAATTCCGGCGGCGCATATTTTTTCCATTAACAGCGTAAGCGGTGGAACATCAAGGCCGCTTAGGCGCAGCTCAGCCTGCTGATGCTGGAAGATCTGCCGCGGGCTGTCATCTAATACGATTCTTCCTTTGTTCATTACAATCAGCCGCTTGGCCATGCGTGCGACATCTTCCATGTTATGCGTCACCAAAACAACACCCATGCCTGTGTCCTGATGCAGTTGCACGATTTGTCGGAAGATATCATCACGTCCCTTCGGATCAAGGCCCGCTGATGGTTCATCCAGAATCAAGTAACGCGGTTCAAGCGCTATAACGCCGGCAATTGCAACGCGGCGCATTTGCCCGCCGGAAAGCTGAAACGGCGAACGTTTGGCGAACTTGTCAAAATCCAGACGGACAAAGTCCATCGCCCGCCGGACGCGCTGTTCGATTTCTTCCGTCAGTAGCCCTTGGTTGCGCGGGCCAAAGGCAATATCATCATAAATCGTTTCTTCAAACAGCTGATGCTCCGGATACTGGAATACCATGCCGACCGAGTGGCGCGCCTTTTTCGCCTCTTCCGTCTTGGCGTGCAAATCCTGTCCGCCAACGCAAACACTGCCTTCGCTTGGTTTTAGCAAACCATTCAAGTGTTGCATCAACGTTGACTTTCCTGAACCGGTATGTCCGATCACCCCAACGAATTCTCCCGGTGCAATCGTCAGATCGATTTCCTTTAGCGCCGTTTGCGCCATTGGCGTATGCGCCATATAAGTGTAACTTACTTTCTCTACGTTTATCGACATAACGCCACCACCAGTTCCTCGTCCGTTATGATGTCAGGCGGCAACGCCATTTTCTCACACCGCAGCTGTTCCGCCATATCCGCGGCGACCGGAACATCAAGGCCCAGCGCTTTAAGGCGCTGCACTTGGCTGAAGACGGCGCGCGGCGTTCCTTCGAAAGCAATGCGGCCGCTGTCCATCACGACGACTCGATCCGCCTGTACCGCCTCTTCCATGAAATGAGTAATATAAATCACCGTGATATTTTCTTCACTGTGCAATTTTTTTACGGTTCGCAGCACTTCTTGCCGTCCTTTGGGATCGAGCATCGCGGTCGGTTCATCCAGGACCAGGCAGGTCGAATGCATCGCCAGTACGCCGGCAATCGCGACTCGTTGCTTCTGTCCGCCTGACAAAAGATGCGGGCTGTGACGGCGAAAATCCGTCATGCCGACCGCTTCCAACGCCTCACTCACGTTCTGCCGGATTCGCGCCGGTTCCATGCCCAGATTTTCCGGGCCGAAGGCGATATCTTCTTCTACGGTCGTCGCAACGATCTGGTTGTCCGGATTTTGAAAGACCATTCCCACCTGCTGACGGATTTGCCACAAGTGCTCCATCGCCTGCGTTGCCATCTTGTTTATTACGCACTCGCCGCTCGTAGGTAAAAGCAGCGCATTTAAATGCTTGGCCAGCGTCGATTTCCCGGAGCCATTGCTGCCAATGACTGCGACAAATTCGCCCTTACCGATTGTCAAATTTATATTTTCAAGTGCCTTTATCTCTACGCCGCCGTGTGAGACGTAAGAATGGCACAGATTTTTCACGCTTATAAAGTCGTTCATTCTAGCTTCCCCCTCAAATGGAGTGAATCTGATCTTTTTGGGGATGCAGCAAAAGGCGGCCTTTGCAGACCGCCTTCTTCAATGCACCGCAGCAATTTCGCTCTACGGCGAAATTGCGGTTATCCGCCGCTAACCGGTGGATAGACCAACAATAACCAGGCAGTCAACGCACCGTTACCGGACATTGACCACCTGGTTCAGTTCTTGGTTATTACACCAATTCCAAAATTGCCATGGGTGCTGCATCGCCGCGACGGGGTCCGAGTTTTAACACACGGGTGTAGCCGCCCTGACGGGTTGCGTATTTGGGTGCAATGGTTTCAAACAGTTTTGTAACTACTTCTTCGTCTAAGAGGTAAGACAACACCTGACGGCGGGCATGCAAGTCGCCGCGCTTAGCCAGAGTAATCAATTTCTCAGCGAGACCATTGATTTCCTTAGCTTTCGCTTCGGTTGTTTCAATGCGCTCGTATGCAAAGAAGGAAGTTAAGATGCTGCGAAACAACGCTTTACGGGCGCTGCTATCACGTCCCAACTTTCTGTAGGCCATTTTCTTCCCTCCCTTTATTCTTCAGTATCCCTGAGACCGAGGCCCAGTTCAACTAACTTTTTCTTAACTTCTTCCATGGATTTGCGACCAAGGTTGCGCACCTTCATCATATCGTCCTCACTGCGTTGAACCAAGTCGGCAACAGAATTGATGCCAGCCCGTTTCAGGCAATTGTAGGAACGAACCGACAAATCCAGGTCTTCGATCGTCATTTCCATGACTTTCGAATTGCCCTCTTCGACAACCTCGGTAAAGGTGCTGTCGAGGCCATCTTCTTCCACTGTCACGCCGGACAAGCCTTGGAACAGTTTCAAATGCGCAATCATGATATTGGCGGATTTGCTGACAGCCTCTTCCGGGCGCAAGCTTCCATCCGTCCAGACTTCCATCGTCAGTTTGTCATAGTCTGTGACATTGCCGACGCGGGTAGCCGTTACCTGATAGTTCACACGTTGAATCGGTGAGAAAATGGAGTCGATCGGAATAATTCCGATGACTTGATCAGGGCGTTTGTTCTTATCAGCAGGTACATAACCGCGACCACGCTCAACAGTGAGTTCCATGCGCAGCGAACCGCTGGAGTCTACGGTGGCGATATGCAATTCGGGATTCAGAACTTCCACATCCGCATCACAAAGGATGTCGGCTGCAGTCACTTCTTTCTCGCCTTGCACATCGATCCGAATAACCTTCAGTTCATCTGTGTGCATTTTAAGGCACAAGGTTTTCAAGTTGAGGATGATGTCGGTGACATCTTCCCGCACACCCGGGATCGTGGAGAACTCATGGAGAACGCCGTCAATCTTAACAGATGTGACAGCGGCACCAGGTAGCGAAGACAGGAGAATACGGCGAAGGCTGTTGCCCAGGGTGGTGCCGTATCCTCTTTCCAGAGGCTCGCAGACAAACTTGCCGTACCGGTTGTCTTCACTGATTTCCACGATTTCAATCTTCGGTTTTTCGATTTCCATCATGTGGATAAAACCCTCCTCTTTGCGTACTCTCAAGTTACGCTATACCCACGACTGAGGGCACAATGATGACGGTCCAGCAATTATCTGGAGTACAGTTCGACGATCAGATGCTCAGCAACCGGTGCGTCGATTTCTTCGCGAGCAGGGAGACGCAGAACTTTGCCGGTCATATCGGCAGCGTTCATTTCGAGCCAAGCCGGAACATTCTTGCCAGCCAGGTTCTCAGCGATTTCCTTAATCAACGGAGATTCTTTACTGCCTTCCGCCACTACGATGGTTTCATCGCTGCGTACCAAGTAAGACGGGATATCAACGCGATGGCCATTCACGAGGAAGTGACCATGACGGATCAATTGTCTTGCTTGCGTGCGGCTGTTGGCAAAGCCCAGACGGAAGACGACATTGTCGAGTCTTCTTTCCAGCAGTACCAACAAGTTTACGCCGGTAACGCCTTTTTGGCGATCCGCTTTTTCAAAATACTTGCGGAATTGACCTTCAAGTACGCCGTAGATACGACGAACTTTTTGTTTTTCACGCATTTGCACGCCGTACTCGGATACTTTTTTACGCGCTTGGCCTTGGCCATGTTGACCAGGAGCATAGGCGCGCTTAGCGAAAGCGCATTTATCACTGTAGCAGCGGTCGCCTTTGAGGTACAGCTTGACGCCTTCGCGACGACACAGTCTGCATACAGGTCCAATATATCTAGCCATGTCTGTTAAACACCTCCCGGTTTCCTTATACTCTTCTCCGCTTCGGCGGACGGCAGCCATTGTGCGGTACCGGAGTTACGTCTTTAATCAGCGCAACTTCCAGACCAGTGGCTTGCAGGGAACGGATTGCAGCCTCACGGCCTGATCCAGGACCCTTTACGAATACTTCGACTAATTTCAGACCATGCTCCATTGCAGCTTTAGCAGCTACTTCGGCAGCCATTTGGGCAGCAAAAGGAGTGCTTTTGCGGGAGCCTCTGAAACCCAGACCGCCGGCGCTTGCCCACGACAGGGCGTTGCCTTTGGTATCGGTGATTGTCACAATCGTGTTGTTGAAAGTCGAACGAATGTGAGCAATACCGGTTTCAATATTTTTACGTTCTTTACGTTTAGGTCTAACTGCTTTTTTAGCAACCACGCGTTATCCCTCCTTTACTACTTTTTGCGTTTCATACCGACAGCCCGCTTCGGACCTTTGCGCGTACGTGCATTGGTCTTGGTGCGTTGACCGCGAACCGGCAGACCCATACGATGCCGTCTGCCGCGATAGCAGCCGATCTCGATGAGACGTTTAATGTTGAGTTGTTCTTCCCGACGCAGGTCGCCTTCTACTTTGTAATTTTTGTCAATTACTTCACGCAGTTTGGCAACTTCTTCTTCCGTGAGGTCACGGGTACGGGTATCCGGACTGATTCCGGTCGTCACTAAGATTTCCTTAGCAAAGGTGTTTCCGATACCGAAAATGTATGTTAATGCAATTTCGATTCTCTTATCACGCGGTAAGTCTACCCCGGCAATACGTGCCATGCAGCTTGCACCTCCTATCTTTATCCTTGTTTTTGTTTATGCTTGGGATTCTCGCAAATCACCATTACGTTTCCATGGCGTTTGATAACCTTGCACTTTTCACAAATGGGTTTGACCGAAGGTCTTACTTTCATTTGCCTTGTCCTCCTTTTCATTGCTTGCGGAATCCGAACGCCTGCCGCGAATCCGCTATTTGAAACGGTAGGTAATCCGGCCACGCTTTAAATCATAAGGCGTGAGTTCCACAGTTACTCGATCTCCAGGCAGAATCCGAATAAAATTCATGCGGATCTTGCCGGATACATGAGCCAGTATTACATGCCCATTTTCCAGTTCTACTTGGAACATCGCATTCGGCAAGGCTTCGATAATCTTGCCTTCAACCTCGATAACATCCTGCTTGGACACGAGAATCCCCCCTCGACCGCTTCTTAAAATCATTTAGGATCTGGCGGACGTCTTCGTCGCTGAGCGTATCAGCGTTGATCTTGTCCAGCCACTCCTCATCACTATACCCTAGAGTTTTTACATGCCGGCGCTGTTTCGTCTTAGGCTCGCTCAGCTTCCGCCGCCGACCGTCGGCCAGCAGCATCCACTTATCCTTTGCTCCGACGACGAGATACCACCTTCCGATATCTCTTCCGGCAATACTTTCCACCAGTTGGCCAACTGTCAATGTCTTACCTGGCACCCGAGTTGCCTCCTATAGCTTGGTCAAAATCTCCGGCTGACCATCGGTGATGGCGATGGTGTGCTCAAAATGAGCGGAACGCTTGCCGTCCCGAGTCACCACCGTCCAATCATCCGCTAAGGTCTTCACTTCATGAGTGCCCAGGTTAACCATCGGCTCTATGGCCAAAGTCATGCCTGATTTCAAGCGCGGGCCGCGGCCAGGTGGCCCATAATTGGGAACCTGGGGATCTTCATGCATGTTGCGTCCAATACCATGTCCAACATAGTCTCGCACAACGCCGAAACCAAACTGATTACAGTGGGATTCGACAGCGTGAGAAATGTCGCTTAACCGATTGCCGGCCACAGCCTTTTCGATGCCTTTGAACAAAGACTCTTCCGTTACTTGCAAAAGCTTTTGCACTTCAGCATCCACTTCACCGATCGGGACAGTGATTGCAGCATCGCCGTTATAACCGTTGATGACTGCGCCAACATCAATACTGATATTGTCACCGCTTTTCAGTTTCCGTGGTCCGGGAATTCCATGCACCACCTCTTCGTTGACGGAAGCGCATATCGTTCCCGGAAAACCGTGATATCCTTTGAAGGCAGGAATCGCACCGCGACCTCGGATATATTTTTCGGCAATATGATCCAGTTCCAGCGTAGTGACTCCGGGTTTGACAGCTTTTTTTACCTCAGCCAGGGTTTCCGCTACGATCTGTCCGGCATCACGCAGGTAACTAATCTCCCGCTCTGATTTTAGGATGATCATAACTATTCGCCCCTCAGGCTTGTGACGATATCCGCCAACACCTTATCAATAGATTGAAGTCCATCGATTTCAGTATAGATTCCCTTGTCTTGGTAATACTGGATCAGTGGTTTTGTCTGGTCCAGATAAACGGTTAACCGCTTGGTTACCGTTTCCTCGTTATCGTCGGCGCGCTGATACAGCTCACCGCCGCATTTGTCGCAAGTTTCGCCTTTTTGCGAAGGATTGAACATTACATGGAATGTAGCGCCGCAACCTTTGCAAATTCGGCGCCCCGTCAAACGAGCTACCAATTCTTCCGTCGGAACGGTGATATTGACAACTTTGCTGCCATTGATGCGAAGCTCAGCCAAGGTTTGATCCAAAGCGTTCGCCTGCTCAAGGGTCCGCGGGAAGCCGTCCAGGATAAAGCCTTTTGAGCAGTCATCCTGTGCCAACCGTTCCTTGACAATACCGATGGTCACACTGTCGGGTACCAGCTGGCCGGCATCCATACAGGCTTTCGCCTGTTTGCCGAGCTCAGTCTGTTCTTTGACGGCGGCGCGAAACATGTCACCGGTGGAAATGTGCGGAATAGCAAACTTGCTTACCAGCTCGGCCGCCTGTGTGCCTTTACCGGCGCCAGGCGGGCCCATTAACAGGATATACATGGTACGCTCCCCCTTACTTCATGAACCCTTGGTAATGACGCATCAGGACAAGGGCTTCGATCTGTTTCATGGTGTCGAGAGCAACCCCGACAACGATCAACAGTGCGGTTCCGCCAAAATATACCCCTTGAATATTGGTCGCGCTAGCTACCACGTTAGGCAGCAATGCAATGAATGCAAGGAAAATAGCGCCGGCCAGGGTAATTCTGGTCATTACGCGATCCAGATATTCAGCAGTCGGTTTACCCGGGCGTAGTCCTGGAATAAAACCGCCGTGTTTTTTCATGTTCTCTGCCATATCCGATATGTTCATAGTGACCGCAGTGTAAAAATACGTGAAAAAGATGATCAGCAGCGCGTACAGACAAGACTGTAGCGGCGTGCCCCACGCAAAATACCCTGCCGCTGTTTTTACCCATGGGATGTCAATAAACTGGGCAATAGTCACCGGGAACATCAGCACGGATGACGCAAAGATGATCGGAATCACACCCGCTTGGTTGACCCGGAGCGGAATGTGAGTAGAATGGCCGCCATGCATTTTCCGTCCAACCATCCGTTTGGCATACTGGACGGGAATGCGGCGCTGACCCTGCTGAATTGCAATAACCAACAGTATCATGGCCACTGAGATAACCAAGAATAAAACAACATTGAAAATGTTGATCGTTCCAGCCATCAAATATTGATAGATCGTGTACAGACCTTCCGGTAAACGAGAAACGATACCGGCAAAGATAATGAGCGAAATGCCATTACCGATGCCTTTTTCAGTGATCTGCTCTCCTAGCCACATCAGGAACGTGGTTCCCGCAGTCAGCGTAATCGCAACTAACAAAATCGAACCGATACCTGGGTTAATGATGGCGGCCTTTAAGCCAAATGCCATACCAATCGCTTGGACAAAGCCCAACAGGACCGTGCCGTAACGCGTAACCTGGGTAATCTTCTTGCGGCCTTCATCGCCTTCTTTGGACCAACTTTCAAAAGTGGGAACAACGACGGTAAGAAGCTGCATGATAATGGAAGCGTTGATGTAAGGAGTGATGCTCATTGCAAACACCGAAAATTTACTCAAGGCGCCGCCGGCGAACAAGTCGAGCAGGCCAAACAGGTTACCTTGTGTAAACATTTGCTCGATAACGGCCGCATTCACGCCTGGTACGGGAATATGGGTACCAAGGCGGAATACCATGAACATGGCCAGAGTAAATACTACCTTCTGTCTGAGTTCTGCAATTTTGACAATGTTGGCAAGGGCAGCAAGCACCTAGACCACCTCGACTTTTCCGCCAGCAGCTTTGATTTTTTCTTCTGCCGACTTAGTAAAGCCATTGGCAATTACGGTCAGGGACTTGGTCAATTCACCATTGCCAAGAATACGCACGCCATCGCATACGTTTTTCAAAATACCGGCTTCGATCAGAGCCACAGGATCAACTGTCGCGCCGTCTTCAAACCGATTCAGTGTTTCTACGTTAACTTCAGCAAACTCTTTGCCAAATTTATTGTAGAAACCACGCTTCGGCAAACGACGGTACAGCGGCATTTGACCACCCTCGAATCCAGAGCGAACACCGCCGCCGGAACGAGAGTTCTGACCTTTGTGACCTTTGCCGGAGGTTTTACCCAGACCGGAACCGAGGCCACGGCCTACACGAGTGCGCACTTTCTTAGAACCAGGCGCGGGAGCTAATTCGTGTAATTTCATCATTAGCGCCTCCTCTCAACTTAGTCTTGTACTTCTTCTACAGTAACCAGATGCTCCACCTTGCGAACCATGCCGCGAATGGCTGGAGTACCTTCTTTTGTTACTGAGCTATTCATTTTATTCAGGCCCAAAGCTTTTACGGTAGCCCGTTGATCTTCTGGGCGGCCGATAAGGCTTCTGGTCAGAGTGATGTTCAGCTTAGCCATGATACTTCCTCCTTAACCCAAAAGTTCCTGAACGGTTTTGCCGCGCAGTGCAGCTACTTCTTCCGCCCGCTTCAGTTGCGACAGACCCGTCAGAGTTGCACGCACCATGTTGTTGGCATTGGAAGAACCGAGGGATTTGGTAAGGATGTCATGGACACCAGCCAGTTCCAATACGGCACGGGCCGGACCGCCGGCAATAACACCAGTACCTTCAGACGCAGGCTTCATCAACACTTTACCAGCGCCGAAAACACCCATTACCTGGTGAGGGATGGTGGTACCAACCAGAGGCACCTTAATCAGATTTTTCTTTGCGTCTTCAACGCCTTTGCGGATTGCTTCCGGAACTTCACCGGCTTTCCCCAGTCCAGCGCCTACGTGGCCGTTCTCGTCGCCGACAACTACCAGAGCACTGAAGGAGAAACGACGACCGCCCTTAACAACCTTGGCAACCCGGTTTATGAAGACAACCTTCTCTTTTAATTCAAGAGTAGTGTAGTCAATTCTGGCCATTGCGTTACCTCCTTTGTATTAGAATTCGAGTCCAGCTTCGCGAGCTGCTGCAGCCAATGCTGCGACCCGTCCGTGATAAATGAAACCGCCGCGGTCAAACACGACTGCTTTCAAGCCTTTTGCCACCGCACGTTTGGCGATGAGTGTGCCAACTGCCTTTGCAGCTTCGATATTGCCGCCTTGCGCCAAACCAAGTTCTTTGTCTTGGCTGCTAGCAGCAAGCAACGTAGTGCCTGCAACGTCATCAATCAGTTGCACATAAATGTTCTTTAAGCTACGGTATACGTTCAAACGCGGTCTTTCCGCAGTACCTTTGACGGTTTTGCGTACGCGCAGATGACGTTTTTTCCGTGCTACATTTTTAGATTGCTTGTGAATCAACGTGGTCACTCCTTTCACTCAAGGTTTTCTTAACCCGTTTTATTTCTTGCCTTTACCGCCAGCTTTACCGACTTTACGACGGACAACTTCGCCCTCGTAACGAACGCCTTTGCCTTTATAAGGTTCGGGTTCGCGGTATTTGCGGATATTAGCAGCCAGTGCACCCACGGCTTCTTTATCGGTACCGGATACAACAATCTTGTTGGGAGCCGGTACGTCGATGCTGAGACCTTGAGGCGGCTCTACTTCCACGGGATGGGAAAAGCCCAGGGTCAAAGCCAGCTTGTTGCCGGATTTAGCCGCTCTGTAACCAACGCCAACGATTTCAAGAGTTTTAGTAAACCCTTGCGTTACGCCGACAACCATGTTGGAAATCAAAGTACGGCTCAAGCCGTGCAGGGATCTATGTTCTTTTTGGTCGCTAGGACGATCTACTGTCAGCACATTGTCTTCCAGTTTCAGAATCATATCCTTATGGATCGTTCTGCTCAGTTCGCCTTTCGGACCTTTAACAGCTACCAGATTGCTTTCATCGATTGTGACGGTTACGCCCGCAGGAATCGCAATCGGCATTCTACCAATTCTTGACATATTCGCACCTCCTAACTAGCAAAATTACCAAACGTAAGCGAGGACTTCGCCGCCCAAGCCTTCGCGGCGCGCCGTTTTATCGGTCATGATCCCCTTCGAGGTGGAGATGATGGCGATACCCAAGCCGCCCAGTACACGGGGCAGTTGGTCTTTTTTGGCATAAACCCGCAAACCGGGCTTAGAAATCCGCTTCAGGCCGGTAATTACCTTTTCGCGGTTAGGACCGTACTTAAGGCTAACCTTCAGTACACCTTGCTTGCTATCTTGAATCATCTCGTAACCTTTGACAAAGCCTTCCTCTTTGAGGATGACGGCCACAGCTTCTTTAATTTTCGAAGCCGGGATTTCTACTTTGTCATGATATACCGAGTTGGCGTTGCGGATACGAGTCAGCATATCGGCAATCGGATCGGTCATTACCATAGAATACAACCTCCTTCCAGTTCAAGTCGAGTTTTACCAGCTTGCCTTCGTTACTCCCGGAATGACGCCTTTGTAGCTCAATTCGCGGAAGCAGATACGGCACATTTCGAATTTACGCAGATAACCGTGCGGGCGTCCACAAACTTTACATCTGTTGTGATGACGAACCTTGAATTTAGGTTCACGGCTCCATTTTTCAATCATTGACTTCTTGGCCACAAATGTCCCTCCTCTCTATGCGCTAAACGGCATGCCCATGAGTCTTAACAGCTCGCGAGCTTCTTCGTCGGTTTTAGCAGTGGTAACGATAATAATATCCATACCACGCATTTTGTCGACTTTGTCATAATCGATTTCCGGGAACATTAACTGCTCTTTTACGCCCATGGAATAGTTGCCACGGCCGTCAAAGGAGTTAGGGTTTACACCACGGAAGTCGCGCACCCGAGGCAGAGCGATGTTGATCAGCTTGTCTACGAAATGGTACATGCGTTCCCCGCGCAGGGTCACTTTTGCACCAATCGGCATGCCTTCACGAATCTTAAATGCTGCCAAGGATTTTTTTGCTCTGGTCACGATCGGCTTTTGGCCGGCGATCAGAGTCATATCAGCGAGAGCAGCGTCCATGGCCTTAGGGTTGCCTACGGCTTCGCCTACGCCCATGTTTAAAACGACTTTATCGACTCTCGGGATTTCCATTACGTTCTTGTAGCCAAACTTTTCCATCATGGCTTTGGCCACTTCTGTATTGTACATTTCTTTCAGTCTAACCAAGTGAAGCTACCTCCTTTCTGCGTGTCGGCTTTACTTGTCAATGATTTCGCCGCACTTCTTGCAGGTCCGAGCCATGGCGCCGCTGGCCAGTGCGGTTTTCTTAATGCGGGTTGCTTTGTCGCAGGAAGGGCATACTAGCTGAACCTTTGCGGAGTGCATAGCAGCTTCCTTGACAATGATGCCGCCTTGAGGCATGCTTTGGCTTGGTTTCGTGTGACGCTTCACTTTGTTGACGCCCTCTACTACCAATTTGCCTTTTTTCGGCAGTGCCTCGATGACTTTGCCTTTTTTGCCTTTATCTTTACCTGACAAAACAAGAACTGTGTCACCTTTTTTAACGTGCAGCTTATTTGTTTCTGACAATTCCGGACACCTCCTAGCTTAGATTACTTCCGGTGCCAGCGAGATGATTTTCATGAAATCTTTATCGCGCAGTTCTCTCGCCACCGGTCCGAAAATACGAGTACCTCTCGGGCTTTTGTCTTCTTTGATAATGACGGCAGCGTTTTCATCAAAACGAATGTAAGAACCGTCTGGACGGCGCGCGCCTTTTTTAGTGCGTACCACTACGGCTTTAACTACATCGCCTTTTTTTACAGCACCGCCAGGAGAAGCAACTTTTACAGCTGCTACAATAATATCGCCGATATTGGCATATCTACGGTAAGAACCGCCGAGAACACGGATGCACATGATTTGCTTGGCACCACTGTTATCACCAACAACGAGCATAGACTGTTGCTGAATCATTCCTATTCCCTCCTTTTCGAGGTCGAACCCCTGTTATTGAGCCTTTTGAATTACCGTAACGACTCTCCAGCGTTTTTCTTTCGAAAGCGGGCGAGTCTCCATGATTTCAACGGTGTCGCCAGTATGGCATTCGTTGTTTTCATCATGAGCCTTGAACTTGATCGTTTGCTTCATGGCTTTCTTGTAGAGCGGATGTTGAACCAAACGTTCTACAGCAACCACTACAGTCTTGTCCATTTTATCGCTAACGACCTTGCCAATGCGGGTCTTGCGCTCATTTCTATCCATCGTGTTTTCGCTCACGTAAAATTAGCCTCCTTCCAATTCATGTTGTATGGAACGTTAGGCCTCAGCCTTGATTTCCTGTTCACGCTGAATGGTTTTAATGCGGGCAATGGTCTTTTTGACCTCTTTGATGCGCATGGGGTTTTCCAGTTGCCCGGTAGCCAGTTGGAACCGCAGGTTGAACAGCTCTTCCTTCAAGCCAGCCAGCTTCTGATTCAATTCAGTCGCGCTCATATCGCGAATGTCCTTAACCTTCATGTGCTTCACCACCCACTTCTTGCTGAGCCTCTGCCATTTCGCGTTTCACGAACTTAGTGCGAATCGGAAGTTTGTGAGCTGCCAGACGCATTGCTTCTTTAGCCACTTCTTCGGATACGCCGTCCATTTCAAACATTACACGACCAGGCTTTACCACAGCAACCCAATATTCAGGCGATCCTTTACCGCTACCCATGCGGGTCTCGGCCGGTTTCGCAGTGATCGGCTTGTCCGGGAAAATTTTGATCCAGACTTTACCGCCACGTTTGATATAACGAGTCATTGCAATACGAGCGGCTTCGATTTGGCGGTTCGTGATCCAGGACGGTTCCATCGCCACCAAGCCGAATTCGCCATGACTTATAGTATTGCCTTTATTGGCATTACCCTTCATACGACCGCGAAACTGTTTGCGGTGTTTCACTCTTTTCGGCAACAACATTATTTTTCGCCCCCTTCGACAGCGGCAGCGGCTTTCTCCTTCTTGGCCTCAGGAAGCACTTCACCTTTGTAGATCCAGACTTTTACGCCGATCCGACCATAGGTGGTAGCGGCTTCTGCAGTGCCGTAATGGATGTCAGCGCGCAGAGTGTGCAGCGGGATGCTGCCCTCACGGTAGGCTTCGGTTCTAGCGATTTCAGCGCCACCCAAACGGCCACCGACCATAACTTTAATACCTTTAGCGCCCATACGCATCGTGCGACCAACCGATTGCTTCATCGCACGACGGAAAGCGATACGCTTTTCGAGCTGTGCTGCAATGTTTTCGGCTACCAGTACGGCATCCATATCCGGTTGTTTCACTTCTGCGATATTGATATCCAATTGCTTGTCCGTCAGTTTGCGCAACTTGGATTTCAGGTCTTCAATGCCTGCGCCGCCGCGACCGATAACCATACCCGGCTTAGCGGTATGAATGGTGAGGCGAAGGCGGTTGGCTGCACGTTCAATTTCGATACGGGATACGCCAGCAGCGTATGCCTTTTCTTTGATCAGGTCGCGAATCTTCAAATCTTCATGAAGATTTTTGGCATAATCCTTGTCTGCATACCATTTGGCATCCCAAGTCTTGATGATCCCGAGGCGTAGGCCATGGGGATTTACTTTTTGACCCATTTAATTCCCTCCTTCACCAGTTTATCTTTCTTTAACTACGAGTGTTACGTGGCTAGTGCGCTTCAGAATCTTGAACGCTTGTCCACGAGAGCGCGGATGAATCCGCTTCATGGTAGGTCCTTGATCGACAAAAGCAGCCGACACGAACAGCTTATCAACATTCAGTTCGCAGTTATGCTCCGCATTAGCGATAGCAGATTTCAACACCTTAATGACTACTTCCGAGCCAACTTTCGGTGTGTGTTTCAAGATAGCGTATGCTTCTCCAACATTCTTGCCACGGATCAGGTCGATAACGATGCGAACTTTCCGCGGCGAAATGCGAATATGCTTGGCAATTGCCTTAGCTTCCATATACTAACCTCCTTCCGGCAAGTCGTCCGCTTAGCGCAGGGACGTGGATTTTTCGTTACCAGCATGACCTTTGTACGTACGGGTAGGTGCGAACTCACCCAGTTTGTGGCCGACCATATCTTCGGTCACATATACAGGCACATGCTTGCGGCCGTCATGAACGGCGATGGTATGTCCAACGAAATTCGGCAGAATCGTGGAGCTGCGCGACCAGCACTTCACCACTTTCTTTTCGCCCTTTTCGTTCATTGCATCAATCTTCTTCATCAGGCTCTCATGTACATATGGGCCCTTTTTAATCGATCTGGACATTAGGTTAGCCTCCCTTCTCTTTGGTTAAGCGATCAGAGGATCAAGCTCTATGATTACTTGACCCGTCTCTTGACGATCATCTTGTCCGAAGTTTTGTTGCGGCGGGTTCTTACGCCCATCGCATTTTTGCCCCAAGGAGTAACCGGATGCTTGCGGCCGACCGGCGAATGGCCTTCACCACCACCATGCGGATGATCGCAAGGATTCATCGTTACACCACGGTTAGCAGGACGAATGCCTTTCCAACGAGAACGGCCGGCTTTACCGATGCTGATGTTCTCATGTTCCAGGTTGCCTACTTGACCGATTGTAGCCCGGCAATTGATGTGTACTTTACGCAGTTCGCTGGAAGGCATACGCAGCAGAGCATAATCTCCGTCTTTTGCCATCAGCTGAGCGCTGGTACCGGCGGAACGAACAATTTGACCGCCTTTGCCGATTTTGAGTTCGATATTATGGATTTGGGTACCGACCGGAATATTGACGATCGGCAGTGCATTACCGACTTTAATGTCAGCTTCTGCGCCATTCATAATCGCGTCGCCGACTTTCAGTCCGTTAGGAGCCAAAATGTAGCGCTTTTCGCCATCTGCATAATGCAGCAGAGCGATACGTGCAGAACGGTTAGGGTCATATTCAATGGTAGCAACCTTTGCAGGTACGCCATCCTTGTTACGCTTGAAATCGATGATGCGATACAGGCGTTTGTGACCGCCGCCTTGGTGTCTTACGGTCATGCGACCTTGGTTGTTACGTCCGCCATGTTGCAGCACGCGCTCAACTAAGGATCGTTCCGGTTTGTTTGTGGTAATTTCATCGAAACTAGCCACGGTCATGAAACGGCGGCCGGCGGAATAAGGTTTAAATGATTTTACGGCCATGATAGTCCCTCCTTTTCGGTAAAATCAGGGGTTAGACCCCTTCGAAGAATTCAATGTTCTGACCAGGAGCCAACTTAACGATGGCTTTCTTGTAATCGGAACGTTTGCCTTGATGGCGACCCATGCGTTTGGTTTTACCCAGAACGCGCAGCGTGTGCACATCTAAGACTTTTACTTTGAAAATACGCTCAACCGCTTGCCGAACTTCTACCTTATTGGACTTCAGCGGTACGATGAAAGTGTATTTGTTCTCTTGCATCAAAGCCGAAGACTTTTCAGTGATTACCGGACGGATGAGTACATCGCGCAAATTTTCCATTATGCGAGCACCTCCTCGATGCGGCTGACAGCTGCCTTGGTCACAAACACTTTGTTGTGATGCAGCAAGTCATAGACATTCAGACCCATCGTATTAATCGTTTTGATGCCTGGAATGTTGCGGGAAGACTTTTCTACGTTTTCAATCGACTCAGCAGTGATGATGAGTGCTTTTTGATCCGCAAAATTGAAATCCTGCATCATTTTGACCACATTTTTGGTTTTAGGAGCATCAAAATTGATGTCCTCCAGGATCAACAGTTCGCCACCCAGAACTTTAGCCGCCAAAGCGGATTTCAAAGCCAGACGACGTTGTTTGCGAGGCATTGTGAAAGCATACGAACGGGGTTGAGGTCCGAACGTAGTACCGCCGCCTACCCACAACGGAGAACGGATGCTGCCCGCGCGAGCACGGCCAGTGCCTTTTTGTTTCCAAGGTTTCTTACCGCCGCCGCGAACCAAACCTCTTGTTTTGGTTGAGGCATTGCCCTGACGTTGGTTAGCCTGTTGCATGATCAAAGCTTGATGCAACACAGCTTCGTTAACTTCTACGCCAAAGACGTTATCATTTAATTCCATATCACCGGTTTTTGCACCGGTAATATCATATACTGCTACTTTCGGCATATAGCACTTCCTCCTTTCGATATCGACGTCCGGCAGCGGCTAATCAGATAGCATACCGAACATCCCGGATTTTTACTTCTGAGGCTTAACGGTATTTTTTACAATAACAAAACCGCCCTTAGGACCAGGAACCGCACCTTTAATCAGGAGCAGGTTACGCTCAGCATCCACACGGACGACTGTCAGACGTTGTACGGTTACTTTTTGTCCGCCCATACGACCCGGCAGTTTTTTGCCTTTGAATACTTTACCGCCGCCACCGCTCATCCGGGGACCCATTGAACCAGGCTCACGATGAGACTTCGAGCCATGGGCCATCGGTCCGCGTGCGAAGTTGTGCCGCTTGATGCAGCCAGCAAAGCCTTTGCCTTTGGCCACACCCGATACGTCGATCATTTCGCCTTCAGTAAAAACGTCCACTCCGATGCTTTGGCCCACTTCATACTCCGAAGGAGCGGCCAGGCGGATTTCACGGATAAACTTTACCGGTTTCACGCCAGCTTTATCGAAATGTCCCTTCATCGGTCTGGTAACCTTTTTATCTTTAACAGTGCCAAAGCCCAGCTGCACTGCATTGTAGCCGTCGTTTTCAACAGTTCTATTCTGCAGTACTATGCTATTGCCCGCCTCCACTACGGTGACAGGGATCAATGCGCCCTCTGCAGTGAAGATTTGAGTCATACCAAGTTTTCTACCCAGAATTCCTTTAGCCATTTATGCCACCTCCTCCTACAGCTTGATTTCGATGTCCACACCGGCCGGCAGATCGAGACGCATCAGTGCATCGACGGTCTTAGAAGTCGGCTCCAGAATGTCAATCAGACGTTTGTGAGTTCTCATTTCGAATTGCTCACGCGAATCTTTATTAACATGGGGTGAACGCAGAATCGTAAAGATATTTTTCTCCGTAGGAAGCGGAATCGGCCCGGAAACCATTGCACCGGTACGTTTTGCAGTTTCTACGATGCGAGCAGCGCTTTGGTCTAACGCTTTATGATCATACGCTTTGAGGCGTATACGAATTTTTTGTTGTTTAGCCATTTAAGTTTCCTCCTTATCGTCCAGTTTCTTTGAACGGACATTTCTCAGTGGAAATTCCCCCCGCAGCGTGCGGGCAACCTTCCACCTCATCGCATTGGGATCGTTTCTCTATATAGGGGCGACTGGTTAGAGTCGCCCCACATATCCGTGAGTGTCAACTTATGCGTCGATCGAAGTTACAACGCCGGCGCCGACAGTACGGCCGCCTTCGCGAATCGCGAAGCGCAAGCCTTCTTCGATAGCGATCGTCGTGATCAGTTCGATGTGCATTTGAATGTTGTCGCCAGGCATAACCATTTCCACGCCTTCCGGCAGGTTTACCACGCCGGTTACGTCCGTTGTACGGAAGTAGAACTGCGGGCGATAGTTGGTGAAGAACGGAGTATGACGGCCGCCTTCTTCTTTGCTCAGGACATATACTTCTGCTTTGAATTTCGTGTGCGGTTTGATCGAACCCGGTTTTGCCAGTACTTGGCCGCGTTCGATGTCTTTACGCTCAACGCCGCGCAGCAGTGCGCCGATGTTGTCGCCAGCAGTTGCCGAATCGAGCAGCTTGCGGAACATTTCTACGCCGGTTACAACCGTCGAACGAGGTTTTTCGCTCAGACCAACGATTTCAATCGTTTCGCCGACTTTAACTTCGCCACGTTCTACACGACCGGTAGCAACAGTGCCGCGACCAGTGATCGTGAACACGTCCTCGACAGGCATCAGGAACGGCTTGTCCGTTGCACGAGCCGGCGTCGGGATGTATTCGTCGACATTGTCCATCAGTTCGAGGATTTTGCTGCACCAAGCGCATTCGCGCTTGCCGCATGCGCATTCCAGAGCTTTTACGGCGGAACCGCAAACTACAGGAATGTCGTCGCCAGGGAAATCGTAGCTGGAGAGAAGTTCGCGAACTTCCATCTCAACCAATTCCATCAGTTCAGCGTCGTCAACGAGGTCAGCCTTATTCAGGAAGACAACCATTGCCGGAACGCCAACTTGGCGGGAGAGCAGGATATGCTCGCGCGTTTGCGGCATCGGGCCGTCAGCAGCACTTACAACCAGGATTGCGCCGTCCATTTGAGCCGCGCCGGTGATCATGTTTTTAACATAGTCAGCATGGCCCGGGCAGTCAACGTGAGCGTAGTGACGTTTTTCAGTCTCGTACTCAACGTGTGCGGTGTTGATCGTGATGCCGCGTTCTCTTTCTTCCGGAGCCTTGTCGATCATGTCATATGCCATGAACTCAGCGCCGCCGGCTTTGGCCAACACCATGGTGATAGCCGCAGTCAACGAAGTTTTGCCATGGTCAACGTGACCGATGGTGCCGATATTTACGTGGGGTTTGTTTCTTTCAAACTTTTTCTTTGCCATTGCAGAAATGCCTCCTTATTATCGAATGGTTTTTAATTAGCCTTTTACTTTAGCAGCGATGGCTTCAGCAATGCTCTTCGGAACTTCTTCATAATGATCGAATTCCATCGAGTAGTTGCCGCGACCTTGGGTCTTAGACCGCAAGTCCGTTACATAGCCAAACATTTCCGCCAAAGGTACGAAGGACTTGATTGACTGGGAACCGCTACGGGCTTCCATGCCTTCAATGCGACCGCGACGGGAGTTCAGGTCGCCGATAACGTCGCCCATGTACTCTTCCGGCACGATGACTTCTACCTTCATATACGGTTCAAGGATGACCGGGCTGGCCTTTTGGCAACCCGACTTAAAGCCCATGGAGCCGGCAATCTTAAACGCCATTTCCGAGGAGTCAACATCATGGTAAGAACCGTCAAACACGGTTACTTTAATGTCAACCATTGGATACCCGGCAAGAACGCCGATTTCCATTGCTTCCTTGATACCCGCTTCGATCGGGTTGATGTATTCACGAGGAATCGCACCACCGACGACTTTGTTTTCAAAGACAAAACCTTGACCCGGCTCTTGCGGCGTCAATTCCAACCAGCAATGACCATATTGGCCACGACCGCCGGACTGACGAACAAACTTGCCTTCGCTCTTGACTGATTTGCGAATCGTTTCACGGTAAGCAACCTGAGGCGCACCTACGTTGCATTCTACCTTGAACTCGCGCAACATCCGGTCAACGATGATCTCCAAATGGAGCTCGCCAACACCGCCGATGATCGTCTGACCAGTTTCCTCGTCAGTACGAACTCTAAACGTCGGATCTTCTTCAGCCAAACGCTGCAAGGCAATACCCATTTTTTCCTGGTCGGCTTTCGTTTTAGGCTCTACCGCAACCGAGATAACCGGTTCCGGGAAGACCATGGACTCAAGCACGATTTGCGCTTTATCGTCGCACAAGGTATCACCAGTGGTAGTATCTTTCAAACCAACTGCAGCCGCAATATCACCGGTGTAGACAATGCTGATCTCTTCGCGATGGTTCGCATGCATCTGGAGAATACGACCGATACGTTCTTTCTTACCCTTAGTAGAGTTATAAACGTAAGAGCCCGACTCCAGCTTGCCCGAATACACCCGGAAGAAAGCCAGTTTGCCGACATACGGATCGGCCATGATTTTGAACGCCAACGCCGAGAACGGAAGTTCATCGCTTGCCGCCCGCTCATCTTCTTCACCGCTATCAGGATTGGTACCCTTGATTGCCGGAATATCGATCGGAGCAGGCATATAAGCGACAACTGCGTCAAGCAGCGGCTGTACGCCTTTATTCTTGTAAGACGATCCGCAAGTAACCGGAGTCATTTTGCAAGCAATGGTAGCCTTACGGATACCAGCTTTAATTTCCTCAACAGTCAGCTCTTCGCCTTCCAGATACTTCATCATGAGCTCGTCATCACTCTCAGCTACCGCATCCAACAGACCTTGGCGATAGGTCTCAACCACTTCAGCCATGTCTTCCGGAATTGCAGCCGCTTCGCTCGTCTTGCCCAAGTCATCCGTATAAACAATCGCCGTCATCTCCACCAAGTCGACCATGCCTTTGAAGGTATCTTCAAAGCCGATAGGCAACTGGATCGGCACAGCGTTCGCACCCAAGCGACTTTTCATCATGTCGACAACACGATAGAAGTCGGCACCCAGAATATCCATCTTGTTTACATACGCCATACGCGGCACATGATATTTATCAGCCTGACGCCAAACTGTTTCTGACTGCGGTTCTACGCCACCTTTAGCGCAAAACACAGCTACCGAGCCATCCAACACCCGCAAGGAGCGCTCTACCTCAACGGTAAAGTCCACGTGTCCAGGCGTGTCAATGATGTTAATACGATGTCCGTCCCATTCAGCGGTGGTGGCAGCGGAGGTGATGGTAATACCACGCTCCTGCTCTTGCACCATCCAGTCCATGGTAGCGGCGCCTTCGTGCACCTCACCGATTTTGTGTACGCGACCGGTATAAAACAGTATGCGTTCAGTAGTCGTCGTTTTACCTGCATCGATGTGAGCCATGATGCCGATATTACGCGTTTTCGCGAGCGGGAATTTTCTAGCCACTCTAATCACTCCTTACTGTTGCATACTACCCAACAATATTACCAGCGGTAATGAGCGAAAGCTTTATTAGCTTCTGCCATCTTGTGGGTATCTTCTTTTTTCTTAATGGCTGCACCAGTATTATTGGCAGCATCCATCAATTCAGCAGCCAGACGTTCACGCATGGTCTTTTCACCGCGCAGACGAGTGTAATTCACCAGCCAGCGGATACCAAGGGACAAACGACGGTCAGCCCGTACTTCAACCGGAACTTGATAGTTCGCTCCACCTACACGGCGGGCACGCACTTCCAATACCGGCATTACGTTTTTCAACGCAGTCTCAAACACTTCCAAAGGATCCTTACCGGTCTTAGCCCGGACGATTTCAAAAGCGTCATATACAATGCTTTCGGCAACACCCTTCTTGCCGCTCAGCATTACCTTATTGATGAAACGGGTGAGTATTTTGGAGTTGTACACCGGATCCGGCAATACATCACGTTTGGGGACAGCACCTTTTCTAGGCATAGTATCCCTCCTTTGCTAAAAATTCTTAAGCTTCAACCTATTTCTTAGGTCTCTTCGCACCATACTTGGAGCGACTTTGGTTCCGGCCTTGAACACCTGCGGTATCCAACGCGCCGCGAACAATGTGGTAACGAACACCCGGTAAGTCTTTTACACGACCACCGCGGATCAGAACCACGGAATGCTCCTGCAAATTGTGACCAATACCAGGAATGTAAGCAGTGACCTCGATACCGTTCGTCAACCGCACACGAGCAACCTTACGAAGCGCGGAGTTCGGCTTCTTAGGGGTCGTGGTGTAAACCCTGGTGCAAACCCCACGTTTTTGCGGGCATTCTTTCAGAGCCGGAGCAGTCGATTTCTTAACCATCACTTCTCTACTTTTGCGTACCAACTGACTAATTGTCGGCATATGCACACCTCCTTCCAAACATCCACTTGAATGATTTATAACAACTCTTCCGACAAGCGGTCGAGTCGTCTACGATTTACTCTTGCCGAAGCACCGCCACCGCAGCCGCGCCTACTTCTATCTGGCAAGCCTTGCCTAATTCCTTCATACTGGCCGCCGCTTCCACGACGATCCCTTTCATCCGGCACATTTCCCGCAAAGGCATCACCACACGCTCATCCGCATCCGCCGCGAGAAACACCAGGCTAGCCCGATCTTTTTCTAACGACTTCGTTACCTGCTTAATGCCAACAGCGCGTTTGACGTTCTTTAATTCTTCGAGCGTCATTCGGTTCACTCCCTTACAAACATACCAATCAGGTCCATATATTTAGGCACTACACTATATTAACACTCCGATTTCACAGTGTCAATAATTTTTCGGCTTTAAAATGCCTGTTTTTTCTTGATTTATCAAAGTTTTTTCTGTCCACGCTACCGGGTGTTTCTTTTTCTCTTTTTCAACCCTAAAAGTACTAGAAATTAAGCACTTTTAGCCTCTTTGTGGTATAAAAAAGGACAATGAAAAATTTTTCAACACATAGAGGGAAAGATTGGAAGAGATTTTTACTATTTTTCTCTAAGCCTCCCCCCTTGTCTTTTTTCCTCCCCCCCTTCGTGTTAATCTTTTCGTTATGCAAAAGGACACCTGGCAAAAGCCAGGTGTCCTTTTTGTTTGTGTTATTCTGCATCTCCAACCGGAGTTGACTGCGGGAAAGTGATGCGAATGTTGCGATAGCGGCTCATGCCGGTACCAGCCGGCACCAACTTGCCAATGATGACATTTTCTTTCAGGCCAAGCAACGGATCCACTTTGCCTTTGATGGCGGCTTCGGTAAGAACCCTTGTCGTTTCCTGGAAAGAAGCAGCCGACAAGAAAGAGTCGGTAGCCAAGGATGCCTTCGTGATGCCGAGCAAAATCGGACGTGCCACTGCAGGTTCCTCGCCAGCTTCAATCGCTCGCGCATTTTCCTCTTCGAAGGTATTGATGTCAATGTACTCGCCAGGCAGCAATTCAGTGTCGCCTGACTCTTCCACCTTAACCTTGTGCAGCATTTGCCGCACCATGACCTCGATGTGCTTATCATTGATCTCAACGCCTTGAGACTTATAAACTTTTTGTACTTCGTAAACCAGGTAACGATGCGTATCTCTCAGACCGCAAACGCGCAGAATGTCATGCGGGTTCACAGAGCCTTCGATCAAACGATCGCCTGGTTTAACCTGCTGGTTATCCTTGACGATGATTCGCGCTCCGTAAGGAATCGGGTAGACGCGTTCTTCTCCAGCTGGCGGCAGCACGACGACGCGACGCTGGCCTTTTGTATCATGAACGGTTACGACGCCTTCCACCTCGGCAATAATTGACGGGCGTTTCGGCTTGCGCGCTTCAAACAATTCCTCGACACGCGGCAGACCTTGCGTAATGTCATCACCGGCAACACCGCCGGTATGGAACGTACGCATGGTGAGCTGCGTTCCTGGCTCGCCGATCGACTGCGCGGCAATAATGCCGACAGCCTCACCCACATCGACTTGCTGATTGGTTGCCAAATTGCGACCATAGCATTTGATGCAGACGCCGTATTGCGAACGGCAGGTGAGCACGGAGCGAATCGTAACGCGGTCTCTGACGGCTACGACTTTTTCTGCCAAATCTTCGGAAATCATATCATTGATCTTGACGATCATCTCGCCCGTCTCAGGATTTACAATATCTTCCGCAGAATAGCGTCCGACGATACGGTCGCGCAAATGTTCGATGACGCTGCCGCTTTCCATGATCGCTTCCACTTCAATGCCTTTGATATTGTTATTACGGATTTTGACTTCACGACCGTCATTGTCGAGAACCAGATCAATCAGTTTTTCGGTCATTTCAACGCCTGGCGGAATTAATTCGACGCCTGCCCCGTCTTTAACCGGATAAACTGTTTTATGTCCCAACATTTCGCGAACCATCGAGTCACGCAAAATGGCGCGAATTTCGTCTTCCGGCGTAGCCAGAAGAATGGGTTCTTCGCCATCCATGCCTTGAACGACGATGTCGGCAACACCGCGTTCGCCCAAGAGACGCAGATGATCTGCATCAAGCACTGTAGCACAAGGAATCAGGACGCTGAGTGTCTTCGGATCCAAGACATCTTGGGCGAGCACTTGCTCAAGCAAACGATCCTTCTGTGCGGCAATGCCTGCGACCGTAGAACGAACCATCTTGGCGCGTTCTTTTACCAGATTAATGCCGATGATGTCGCAATCGTCCTCACGAACGATGACGTCTTGCGCTACATCGACCAGACGACGGGTCAGGTAACCGGAATCCGCCGTACGAAGTGCGGTGTCGGCCAGACCTTTCCGCGCGCCATGCGTCGAGATAAAGTACTCAAGTACTGTCAGGCCCTCACGGAAGTTTGCCTTGATCGGCAAGTCGATGATTCGACCGGATGGATCGGCCATCAGACCACGCATACCAGCCAGCTGACGAATCTGCTGAATGTTACCGCGCGCGCCGGAATTGGCCATCATGAAGATCGGATTGAACGGATCGAGGTTCGCCATCATCGCTTTGGTGATGTCATCGGTCGCATTCGTCCACATCTCGATCGTTTTCTTGTA
Organism: Azotosporobacter soli; assembly: GCF_030542965.1. NCBI lineage: Bacteria > Bacillati > Bacillota > Negativicutes > Selenomonadales > Sporomusaceae > Azotosporobacter > Azotosporobacter soli. The sequence continues at coordinate 11,283 of NZ_JAUAOA010000008.1, read as the reverse complement.
GCGTTCGTCTTCTGTGATCAGACCGCGACGATACTGCTTGTCAATCGTTTCTACCTTGATTTCCGTTTCTGCCAAAATCTCTTTCTTAGCAGGCGGAACCATGATGTCCGCGATAGCGACAGTAACGCCGGCCCGGCAAGCAAACGAATAACCCAACTTCTTCACTTGGTCCAGAACCAGAGCGGTTTTGGAATTTCCGTACATTCGATAGGTTTCAGCAACCAGTTTGCCCAATTGCTTCTTGTCCATCATGATGCCCAGATGCCATTCGCCATCCTTTTGGTGGAAATAACGAATGCCCTCCGGCAGAATTTCATTGAAAATCATGCGGCCAAGCGTCGTATTAACCAGACCATATTCCGGGAACCGGACTTTGATCTTGGCTTGCAGAGACAATTCCTCTTGCTGATAAGCCAACAGCGCTTCATTGATGCCGCTGATAATCTTACCTTCGCCTTTCGCGCCCGGACGTTCCATGGTCAGGTAATAGGTACCGAGAACCATGTCCTGTGTCGGAGTTACGATTGGCCGGCCGTCCTTCGGTGCCAATATGTTGTGTGCAGCAAGCATCAGCGTACGGGCTTCCGCCTGCGCTTCCGCGGAGAGCGGTACATGGACCGCCATCTGGTCACCGTCAAAGTCGGCATTATACGCGGTACAAACGAGCGGATGCAGCTTGATCGCGCGTCCTTCGGTCAATACCGGTTCAAATGCCTGAATGCCCAGTCTGTGCAGCGTCGGTGCACGGTTCAGCATGACCGGATGTTCTTTGATGACTTCTTCCAGTACATCCCAGACTTCCGGACGCACGCGTTCTACCATGCGTTTTGCGCTTTTGATATTATGCGCATGACCGGCATTGACCAGCTTTTTCATGACAAACGGCTTAAACAGTTCGAGCGCCATTTCTTTCGGCAGACCGCACTGGTGCAGCTTGAGTTCCGGACCGACAACGATAACGGAACGGCCGGAATAATCGACGCGTTTGCCAAGCAAGTTCTGACGGAAACGGCCTTGTTTGCCTTTCAGCATATCGCTAAGCGATTTGAGCGGCCGGTTGCCAGGACCGGTAACCGGCCGACCGCGACGACCATTGTCGATCAAAGCGTCAACTGCTTCCTGCAGCATCCGTTTTTCATTGCGAACAATGATATCCGGCGCACCGAGATCCAAAAGGCGCTTCAGGCGGTTATTCCGGTTGATGACGCGACGATACAGGTCGTTCAGGTCGGAGGTAGCAAAACGTCCGCCGTCGAGCTGAACCATTGGGCGCAGTTCCGGCGGAATGACCGGAACCACGTTAAAGATCATCCATTCCGGCAAATTGCCAGATTTACGGAATGCTTCTACGACTTCCAAGCGACGAATCGCCCGGATTCTACGCTGACCGCTGACTTCTTTCAATTCCTGGCGTAGTTCACGGCTCATCTTTTCCAGATCCAGCTCAGCCAGCAACTTCTGCACGGATTCCGCGCCCATGCCGACTTTGAACGAATAACCATATTTGTCGCGATAGTCGCGGTACTCGTTTTCGCTCAACAGCTGTTTCTTCATCAACGGCGTGTCGCCTGGATCGAGTACAATGTATGAAGCAAAGTACAGGACTTTTTCCAGCGAACGCGGTGAAATGTCCAAAATCAAGCCCATGCGGCTCGGAATTCCCTTGAAATACCAGATGTGCGATACCGGAGCTGCCAGTTCAATATGCCCCATGCGGTCGCGACGCACTTTAGAGCGCGTCACTTCAACGCCGCAACGGTCGCAGACGATACCTTTGTAACGAATGCGTTTGTATTTGCCGCAATGACATTCCCAGTCCCGCGTCGGTCCGAAGATCTTTTCGCAGAAGAGGCCGTCGCGTTCCGGCTTCAGGGTACGATAGTTAATGGTTTCCGGCTTCTTTACCTCACCAAAGGACCATTTGCGAATTTGTTCCGGCGAAGCCAGTCCAATACGCATCGAATCAAAATTGTTAACATCTAACAAAGGGTTGTCACTCCCTTCTTATACTCCCAGAGGCCGCCTGTCTGGCGGTCTGCGTTATTCATCGATTTCCTCATCATTCAGCAGTTCCCCCATCAGATCCTTTTGGGTCAACTTTTTATTCTTCTCCTTGATCTTTTTGGGGCTTTTGCCTCGTTCATCCTGATCAAGGTCATCCTGGACTTCCAGAACCGTTTCATCGAATGCTTCTTCTTCTTCGCTAGAGCCGCCGATTTCAGCGATGATATCCAGATCGTCTTCCAACGGTTCCAACTCTTCATCCGGCGTATACTCTTCGCCAGTTGCTTCTGCTGTATACGCATGCCGGTTGCTTTCTTTCGAAACCGGCAGAACCGGCTCTTCCCCGCCTAGGCTCAGCTCCAATTCTTTGGCCGCTTCATGAATGTCTTCATCCGTATCACCGATCATGATTTCCTGCTGATCTTCGGTCAGTACTTTTACATCCAGACCGATGCTCTGCAGTTCTTTGATCAGAACCTTGAAGGATTCCGGCACTCCAGGTTCCGGAACGTTTTCACCCTTGACGATTGCTTCATATGTCTTCACACGGCCAACCACATCGTCAGACTTGACGGTGAGCAATTCCTGCAAGGTGTACGCAGCGCCATATGCTTCAAGCGCCCATACTTCCATCTCGCCGAAACGCTGTCCGCCGAACTGTGCTTTGCCGCCAAGCGGTTGTTGAGTGACAAGTGAGTACGGACCCGTAGAGCGGGCATGAATCTTGTCATCGACCAAGTGAGCCAGTTTCAGCATGTACACGCAACCGACCGTGACCGGGTTGTCAAACGCTTCACCCGTACGACCATCATAGAGGAGCGTTTTGCCGTCCGGCGAGAGCCCCGCTGCAGAAAGCGTGCTGAAGACTTCTTCCTCGCTCGCACCGTCGAAGACCGGCGTCGACATATGAATACCGGCTTTATCCGGCTGCGGCAAACCGTATTTATCGACATCATAGCCAAGTTCGCGCAACCGCGCTTCCACATTGGGATCTTTTCGCTTAATTTGCATGCCCAGCATTGCCGCTGCCATGCCTAAATGCGTTTCCAATACCTGACCGATGTTCATACGAGACGGTACGCCAAGCGGATTCAAGACAACCTGTACCGGCGTGCCATCCGGCAGGAACGGCATGTCTTCTTCGCGCATGATGCGGGAAACGACACCCTTATTGCCATGACGGCCGGCCATCTTATCACCCACGGAAATCTTTCTCTTTTGTGCGATATAAACGCGAACCAGGAAATTCACGCCCGGCGACAATTCATCACCATTTTCGCGGCTGAACACCTTGACGTCGACGATCTTACCGGCTTCGCCATGCGGCACCCTGAGCGACGTGTCGCGCACTTCGCGCGCCTTCTCTCCAAAGATAGCCCGCAGCAAGCGTTCTTCTGCCGTCAGTTCGGTCTCGCCTTTCGGCGTTACCTTGCCGACCAGAATATCCCCCGGTCGTACTTCGGCGCCGATGCGGATGATGCCTCGATCATCCAGATCTTTCAGGACATCTTCGGCCACGTTCGGAATGTCTCGTGTGATTTCTTCCGGTCCCAATTTGGTATCCCGGGCATCGCACTCGTATTCTTCGACGTGAATCGAGGTAAAGATATCATCTTTAACGATCTTTTCACTAAGCAAGATCGCATCCTCATAGTTGTAACCTTCCCATGGCATGAACGCAACGACGACATTGTAGCCGAGCGCCAGTTCGCCACGGTCGGTGGCCGGGCCATCCGCCAGCACTTGTCCGGCTTCGATGCTTTGGTTCTTATAAACAATCGGTCTTTGGTTAATGCACGTCCCTTGGTTGGAACGCAGATACTTCAGCAGTTTATGCTTTTCCAACTGACCTTTTTCCGTGCGAATATGGATTTCGTTGGCGGTGACTTTTTCAACGACGCCCGCGTCTTTCGCCAATGCAACTACACCTGAGTCACGCGCCGCCTTGTACTCCATACCGGTTCCGACGAGCGGAGCCTGGGTACGCAGCAAAGGAACCGCCTGACGTTGCATGTTCGCGCCCATCAGTGCGCGGTTAGCATCGTCATTTTCCAGGAACGGAATCATCGCGGTCGCGATCGATACGACTTGTTTCGGTGATACGTCCATGAAGTCAACTTTTTCCGCCGGTACGACGAGTGTCTCATGTTTGTAACGCACGATAACGCGCGGCGACTTGAACCAGCTCTCGGCTGTCAATTCTTCGTTTGCCTGTGCACAAACCACTTCATCCTCTTCGTCTGCCGTCAGATAGACGACGTCATCGGTCACCTTACGATTTGCCTTGTCAATACGGCGATAAGGCGTTTCAATAAAGCCGAATTCATTGACGCGACCATATGTTGATAAGGACCCGATCAGACCGATATTCGGACCTTCCGGCGTCTCGATCGGACACATGCGTCCATAGTGAGAGTGATGGACGTCGCGGACTTCAAAGCCTGCACGTTCCCGACTCAAACCACCAGGGCCAAGTGCACTCAAACGACGCTTATGCGTCAGTTCTGCCAGCGGATTCGTTTGGTCCATAAACTGGGACAGCTGACTGGAACCAAAAAATTCCTTGATCGCTGCGACAACCGGACGAATGTTGATCAACGCTTGCGGCGTAATGACTTCCATGTCCTGAATCGTCATCCGTTCTTTTACGACGCGCTCCATACGAGACAAGCCAATGCGGAACTGATTCTGCAGCAATTCCCCGACCGAACGCAAACGACGATTTCCCAAATGGTCAATATCATCTACATTGCCGACGCCATCCATCAAGTTTAAAAGATAGCTAATAGCTGCAATCATATCTTCCCGGGTAATCGTACGGTGCGTATACGGCAAGGAAGGCGTCGCCAGGACTTTCATCGGCGTGCCGTCTTTGAGCTTGATTTTCACGTCGATGACGCCATCGGCGGAAAACGCTCCTTTTTCTTCTAACATGGCCAGGTTTTGCTCATCAAGAACCGTATCCTGCGCCAATAAAATTTCACCCGTTTCCGGATCAACTACCGGTTGGTGCAATGTCTTGCCCATCAAACGACGACGCCAGCCCAATTTTTTCGTCAACTTGTAACGGCCAACCGTCGCCAAATCATAACGCTTGGCATCGAAGAACAGGGATTCCAAAAGTTGCGTCGCGTTCTCCACCGTAGGCGGTTCGCCGGGACGCAGGCGTTTGTAAATCTCTACTAATGCTTCTTCACGGTTAGTGGTATTGTCACGTTCTAACGTCGCTCTCACTCTGGAATCATCATTAAACAATTCCGAAATGCTGGCATTGGATGAAAAACCCAACGCACGTACAAGAACCGTCATCGGAAGTTTGCGCGTACGATCCACTCTGACAGATATCACGTCATTAGCATCGGTCTCCAACTCCAACCAGGCTCCCCGGTTAGGGATCATCGTTGCGTTGTAGAGTTTTTTGCCGCTGGCATCAATAGTCTCGCCATAGTAAGCTCCGGGCGAACGTACCAACTGACTGACAATAACCCGTTCGGCGCCATTGATAATGAAGGTGCCGTTATCTGTCATCAAGGGGAAATCGCCCATGAACACTTCCTGTTCCTTGATTTCGCCCGTCTCACGATTGATCAGACGAACGTTTACGCGCAAAGGCGCCGCATACGTAACGTCGCGTTCCTTGCACTCCTCCACGTGATATTTCGGTTCACCCAGCGTGAACGCTTCAAAAGACAATACCAAGTTTCCGGTAAAGTCTTGAATCGGCGAAATATCCCGGAAGATCTCCTGCAACCCTTCCTTGAGGAACCAGTTGTAAGAATTCTTCTGAATCTCGATAAGGTTGGGCATGTCCAGCACTTCACTGATTTTGCCGTAGCTGTACCGGACTCTTTGACCGACCTGAACAGGATTAAACATTAAGTTCTTCACCCCTTAGCCCAAATTCTATCTTGTGATCTGCCGCACTGCAGCAGAAATACAAAAAAAGGCAAGGTTCTCCCTGTCGAAAACGTAAACCTTGCATTTTTTTCTGATGAAATATGATTTCATCCTCCAGTATATTTTTGACATAATGTCAGCCACACAAAAATTAGTGTCGCATTAAAGAATTTTACTACATGTGCTTCCATTCGTCAAGAGCTTCTTTGAAATAGCTGCCTTATCTATGACAAAAAATTTCATTGTCACCTACGAACGAATACAAAAAAGACACCTGCGAAAATCTCGCAGGTGTCTTTTTTCTGTAGGAAATCTTACTTGATTTCAACAGATGCGCCAGCTTCTTCAAGCTTAGCTTTGATTGCTTCAGCGTCAGCTTTAGCAACTTTTTCTTTAACAGCTTTAGGAGCGCCGTCAACCATTTCTTTTGCTTCTTTCAGGCCAAGACCAGTCAGTTCGCGAACAACTTTGATAACGTTGATCTTGCCAGCGCCAGCGCTGGTCAGGATTACGTCGAATTCGCTTTGTTCTTCAGCAGCGCCGCCAGCAGCAGCCGGAGCAGCAGCAGCTACAGCTACAGGAGCAGCTGCGCTAACGCCGAATTTTTCTTCCATAGCTTTTACCATTTCGGACAGTTCAAGAACAGTCATGTTCTCGATAGCTTGCATAATTTCTTCTTTAGTCATTTTAAATACCTCCATATTTTACACATAAATTATTTTTTTGGGGATACTACGCGGATTCTTTTTGTTGACGCACAGCGTCAAGCACATAGACAACGTTCCGGATCGAGCCCTGGAGTACGTTGACCAGACCGGCGATAGGCGCTTGCATTCCAGCCAGTACTTGGGAAAGCAAAACTTCCCTCGACGGCAGGTTTGCCAGTGCTTTTACACCATCAGCAGTGATGACTTTCCCTTCGACCAGGCCCGCTTTTACTTCCAACGTCTTAAGCTTATGCTCTTTGACGAAATCGGAGATAACGCGCGCCGGAGCTACAGGATCGGTGAAGGATACCGCCATAGCAGTAGGACCTTCCAAGTAAGCCACCAGATCTTCAACGCCAGCTTCTTGAGCCGCGATGCGGGTCATAGTGTTTTTTACAACCCGATATTCAACACCTGCCTCGCGCAATTTACGGCGCAGCTTGGTGTCCTGGGCAACAGTCAGACCACGATAGTTAGTGAGAACTGCACCTTTAGCGGTAGTCAGTTGTTCTTTTAACCCAGCAACAATCGCTTTTTTTTCAGATGTTACAGCCACTTACATCCACCTCCTTTACAAGATTCAACATTTGCACTATACAGACAAAGACAAGCTTTGTCAGAAAGAAAAACGGCCTCACGGTGTAACACCGGAGACCGCTCTGTGCACAAAGCAACATGCGTCCAACTCCGGCCTCAGCAGATGGATTGCTCCGTTATGCTTTAAGCATCTGCAGTCTACAGCCTGGGAAACCCGATATGTAGTTAGAACCGAAGTGGTTTCGCATCGACTACTCTTTTTTAGCAGGAATCGGCTTCAGCGGGTTGACTTTAACGCCAGGTCCCATGGTTGTGCTGAATGTGATGCTGCGGATATACTGGCCCTTAGCAGCAGACGGTTTCGCCTTGATCAGGGTTTCTACCAGAGTCTGATAGTTTTCCAACAATTTTTCGGCATCGAACGAAGCCTTGCCGACCGGAGCATGGATGTTACCAGCTTTGTCGGTACGGTATTCGATCTTACCGGCTTTAATCTCATTAACAGCCCGGGTTACATCCAAGGTTACCGTGCCCACTTTAGGGTTCGGCATTAAGCCTTTCGGTCCAAGGATTTTACCGAGACGGCCTACTAGGCCCATCATATCAGGCGTAGCAACGGCAACGTCAAACTCTGCCCAGCCGCCTTGGATTTTAGTTACCAGCTCTTCAGCACCGACAAAGTCAGCGCCGGCAGCTTCTGCTTCCTTAACTTTTTCGCCTTTTGCGAAAACCAGGACGCGTTTGGTCCGACCAGTGCCATGCGGCAGCACAACTGCACCACGCAATTGCTGATCGGCATGTTTAGGATCTACGCCCAACTTAATGGCCACTTCGACAGTTTCGTCGAATTTGGCGCTAGCAGTCTTTTTCACCAATTCCACAGCCGCATCGACTTCATGGAGAGTGTCTTTGTCTACCAGCTTGGCCGCTTCTTGATATTTCTTACCAAATTTCGGCATTGCTCAAAACTCCTTCATTATGTGGTATTTGCGGAAATTCCTCCCACACAGGCCTCTTGGCCTTTGCGTCGAATTAATCGACGACTTCGATACCCATGCTGCGCGCCGTTCCTTCGATCATCCGCATAGCAGCTTCTACGCTAGCGGCGTTCAGGTCTTTCATTTTGCTTTCAGCAATTTCGCGCACTTTATCACGAGATACTTTACCGACTTTTTTCTTATTAGGTTCGCCGGATGCAGTTTCAATCCCAGCGGCTTTTTTAAGCAGAACCGGAGCAGGTGGAGTCTTTGTTACAAAAGTAAAAGATCTATCTTCAAATACGGTAATTTCTACCGGAATGATGAGTCCAACCTGTTGTGCAGTTCTTTCGTTAAATTCCTTAACGAACGCCATGATGTTCACACCAGCTTGACCAAGCGCCGGACCAACGGGAGGCGCCGGAGTCGCTTTCGCAGCAGGAACCTGCAGTTTTACTAACTTAATTACTTTTTTGGCCATTTCGTTACACCTCCTTATGTCAATAATGTGGTAAATACGGGTTTATACCCTCCCACTCGAAACCAGGTTTGTATTTAAATTTTCTCTACTTGAGAAAAATCTAATTCCACCGGCGTTTCACGCCCGAACATGTTGACGAGCACCTTCAGCTTGCTCCGTTCCGGATACACTTCAAGCACGGTCGCATTCCAATTTTCAAATGCGCCAGCGGTAATCCGGACTGGTTGAGAAACGAAAATATCGACTTTAGGCCGAAGCTCTTCGATTCCCATTGCTTTCAGGATATTTTTCACTTCAGCATCGGTAAGCGGGATAGGCTTTGTGCCAGAACCGACAAATCCGGTTACTCCCGGCGTATTGCGCACCACATACCAGGATCTGTCGTTAACGATCATCTCCACCAGTACATAGCCCGGGAAAACCTTGCGCTTAATCACTTTGCGCTTGCCATCCTTGATTTCCACTTCATCTTCCATGGGAACCACTACGCGGAAGATTTCATCTTCCATGGCCATGGAGTGAACCTTTTTTTCCAGATTGGCTTTAACCTTATTTTCATAACCGGAGTAGGTATGGATTACATACCAATGTTTCTCGCTCTTTTCGGTTTCCATGCTACAAGGGGCATGCCAGGTACGCCCCCCACCCCCTTAGCCTACTTAATTAAAAACTGTAATGCTTTGGCAAACACAGCATCAATGGCCCAAATCAGAGCAGCAATCAGTACCACCGTGACAAAAACAACGCCAGTGTGGGCTATGATTTCTTTTCTGGTCGGCCAGTTTACCTTCTTCATTTCAGCCTTCACGTCACGAACGAATCTCTTCGTCCGGCTCATGAACGACTGCTGAATTGCAGTCTCTTGCACAGCCATTTTTTCACATCCCCGTCACATACTGCCCACGTCAGGTAGATAGCATTATGGCAGGGGCAGAAGGACTTGAACCCTCAACCAACGGTTTTGGAGACCGCTACTCTACCAATTGAGCTATACCCCTACAAGCTGTACTACTTCGTTTCTTTATGCAGCGTATGCTTCTTGCAGAACTTGCAATACTTGTTGAATTCCAGACGATCCGGATCATTTTTCTTGTTTTTATTCGTTTGATAATTGCGTTGCTTGCATTCGGTGCAAGCCAGCGTTACCGCGTTGCGCATCCTGTACACCTCACTTACCTGTAGATAGGGCATTAATCCAAAATGCCACTAATACAATTTAGCACACTTCGTTTCTGCTGTCAATAGCTGTGATGCAAAGCCTTTTAATAGTTATGCTAACTTTTCGCTTTTCCGTTAGGACTTCAACACGAAGATCGGAAGATATTGAAGATATGGAAGGGGTTTAACTATTAAAACGTTCCCTCCCTTTCTTTTTTCTTCCCACCTTCGTGTTGAAAATCCCAATCGCTTTCTATGGATGTTTGTAAGACGCAATGAGACCCCCTAGCGCTAGCCAGGGGGTCCTGTTTATTGGCATTATGCGTCGATCGAAGTTACAACGCCGGCGCCGACAGTACGGCCGCCTTCGCGAATCGCGAAGCGCAAGCCTTCTTCGATAGCGATCGTCGTGATCAGTTCGATGTGCATTTGAATGTTGTCGCCAGGCATAACCATTTCCACGCCTTCCGGCAGGTTTACCACGCCGGTTACGTCCGTTGTACGGAAGTAGAACTGCGGGCGATAGTTGGTGAAGAACGGAGTATGACGGCCGCCTTCTTCTTTGCTCAGGACATATACTTCTGCTTTGAATTTCGTGTGCGGTTTGATCGAACCCGGTTTTGCCAGTACTTGGCCGCGTTCGATGTCTTTACGCTCAACGCCGCGCAGCAGTGCGCCGATGTTGTCGCCAGCAGTTGCCGAATCGAGCAGCTTGCGGAACATTTCTACGCCGGTTACAACCGTCGAACGAGGTTTTTCGCTCAGACCAACGATTTCAATCGTTTCGCCGACTTTAACTTCGCCACGTTCTACACGACCGGTAGCAACAGTGCCGCGACCAGTGATCGTGAACACGTCCTCGACAGGCATCAGGAACGGCTTGTCCGTTGCACGAGCCGGCGTCGGGATGTATTCGTCGACATTGTCCATCAGTTCGAGGATTTTGCTGCACCAAGCGCATTCGCGCTTGCCGCATGCGCATTCCAGAGCTTTTACGGCGGAACCGCAAACTACAGGAATGTCGTCGCCAGGGAAATCGTAGCTGGAGAGAAGTTCGCGAACTTCCATCTCAACCAATTCCATCAGTTCAGCGTCGTCAACGAGGTCAGCCTTATTCAGGAAGACAACCATTGCCGGAACGCCAACTTGGCGGGAGAGCAGGATATGCTCGCGCGTTTGCGGCATCGGGCCGTCAGCAGCACTTACAACCAGGATTGCGCCGTCCATTTGAGCCGCGCCGGTGATCATGTTTTTAACATAGTCAGCATGGCCCGGGCAGTCAACGTGAGCGTAGTGACGTTTTTCAGTCTCGTACTCAACGTGTGCGGTGTTGATCGTGATGCCGCGTTCTCTTTCTTCCGGAGCCTTGTCGATCATGTCATATGCCATGAACTCAGCGCCGCCGGCTTTGGCCAACACCATGGTGATAGCCGCAGTCAACGAAGTTTTGCCATGGTCAACGTGACCGATGGTGCCGATATTTACGTGGGGTTTGTTTCTTTCAAACTTTTTCTTTGCCATT